>JAITTC010000187.1 GCA_031287285.1 Christensenellaceae bacterium | reverse complement strand
GCTGAAGGGCCGCAGATCAGAGCAGCGCAGACCCAGCGCGCGGACTGGCTTGTTTTGATCGAAGGAAGATAGATAGAGCGTGAGGGCGGCCTGCCAAAGCTCGCGGAAAAGGCAGCTCGGTGCGGCGAGCTTTGTTTGCTTGCCGCTCCAGTTTAGATCCGCGTCGCGCACGCCGATGTGCAGGGTCGAAGCCTTGAAGCCTGCCTTGCGCAGCCTGGACGAAACCGAATCGGCCAAAACCTGAAAAACGATCTTGACTTCCTCAGCCGTGTTAAGGTTTTTTTGCAAGGTGGTGGAGTTGCCGATGCTCTTCATTGCCCCCCGGTGGTCAAAGAGCGCGACCGGGGAATCGTCGAGCCCGTTTGCGTAGCTGTGCAGCGTTTCGCCCCATTTGCCAAGCAGGCGGGTCAAGGTGCCAAGCGGGGCACGGGCCACGTCACCGATGGTGTATAGGCCGATGTTTTGCAGCTTGCGCCTGGTGGAGCGCCCCACATAGAGCAGTTCGCCCACGGGCAGGGGCCAGACGGTTTGCTCGTACTCGCCGGGCAGCAGAACCGTGGTGGCGTTGGGCTTCTTCATGTCGGAGCCAAGCTTGGCGAAGACCTTGTTATCGGCCACGCCGACCGAGATGCTCAGGCCCGTTTCGCGCAGCATATCGGCGCGGAGGCGATCCGCGATCTGGCGGCCGGAGCCAAAGAGAGAGGCGCTGCCGCTGACGTCGAGCCAGGCTTCATCCAGGCCGAAGGGCTCGACGCGGTCGGTATAGCGGGCGTAAACGGCGCGAGCCATCGTGGCGTGCTCACGGTATTTTTCCATATGCGGGGCGACGACCTGAAGATGCGGGCAGATTTGCCGCGCCTGCCAGACGACCTGGCCCGTGTAAACGCCAAAGGCCTTTGCTATGTCGTTTTTGGCCAGCACGATGCCATGGCGCAGGCTTTCTTCACCGCAGACGGCCAGCGGAACGCGCCGGAACTCCGGGTGCTCTAAGCTTTCGACCGAGGCGTAGAAATTGTTTAAATCCGCATGCAGAATCGTTTTTTCGGCCATCGAAATTCACTTCCATATAATCAACGATTTGTAGCTATTATAGGGCAAAAAAAATGAAACCGCAAGGCTTTTGAGTGCTAAAGGGACAAAAAGATACGAATCGAATCTTTTTTGCTCTTCGGAAGGCGTTTTGCGCTTTTGGCATGCGGGCAAAGCCAAAAAGGAAGCGCTTTGCACGGTTCCCGGCGGCACAAGGCGGCCTTGTTCGCGAGAGGGCCGCGCGCGGGGCCCTAAGAGGCGGGGCCATTCCATGCGTTAAAACGCCCCCTCTTGCCGGCAGGCTCGCTCAGCCCATTAAGCGAAGAAAAGGCTGAATCAAGAGCCTGGTGAATTTAGCCGCAAGGCGGAAAGGCCCCAACGGCGAAGGCAGCCCCCGGCGCGCAATCCTAGTGCACCAGCCCCCGCTCCGTGGCGATGCGGATGGCGTCCGTCAGGCTGCTGGCGCCAAGTTTGCCATAGATCGAGTGGAGCACGAGCTTGACGGTGTTGAGGGAGATGCCCTCGCTCGCCGCGATTTCAGAGCGCGATAGGCCGTGGCTCAGGTCGCGCAGCACTTGGGCTTCGCGTGCCGATAGCTGAATGCCCGCCTGCATGTGGTGGGCCGCGTTGTAGGCCAGGATGGTATGCGCCCGCTGCTTGGCGTAGGCGGAAGCGTGCTGGTTAACCTTCTTGAGCCATTCCCTTGGGATGCCGATGCCCTCTTCCCGAAGGGCAGAGGCGGTCAAGGTGCGCATATCCTTGCCAAGTTCTAAAAAAGGCATCAAAAGCCGGTTTGGGGCGGCGTTTTCGTAGGCTTTAAGCAGGGTTTTGAAGGCCTCTTCCTTGTTGCGCATCTGGTAGAGCACGCAGGCGCCCATGGCCAGGGCTTCCACGCGGCCATAGAGGACGGATTCGCGGCCCAAGAGCTCCTCCAGGCAGCTTAAGACGGCCGGGTAGTCGCGAACCATGTAGCGGTAACGCAATTTTATTTGGTTGCCAAGATTTTCTGGCAGGCTGGGGTGCGCATAGGCCGAGAAATTGCCGCGCAGCCAGTTCGGCACGCCGCCTGGATCGCGCAGCAGGAAGGCGTAAAGGCCCTTTGCGATGTCGTGGGTCTTCTGCCTTGCCTCATAGCCCTTCTCGTTCAGCAAGGCGCCGAGCGCATCGAAGGCACGCTCCGCCTTGGGCAGATCGCCCTGCGCAAAGCCTATGCGCAATAGGTAGCACAGCGCCCGATGTGAAACGTCGAACTGCTCGCATTGGATGGCCTTGCTAAAGCCCAGTGCCAGATGGGTTTCCGCCTCCTCTAGATTGTTTCGGTAAAAGGCGAGTTCGCCCAGGGCGATCTCGCTCCAGCCGCTCATGGTGCCGTTCAGGGCATGCGAAACATGGAAGGAGGAGAGGCGTAAGGAGTCGATGGATTCTTCCGGGGCGCCCTCCCGGGCGCTGCCGACGCTGATGGCCCAACAGCCGGCCGGAAGCTCCGCCGCCGCGCCGGGCATGCCGGAAGGGTACTTGGTCATGCAGGCATCCTGCCTGGAAAAATAAAGGTGGGAATCGTAGCGGTGATCCACCGTAGAGCGCAATAGCCGCGTGATGCCCCAGCAATAATAGACGCCGGCCAGCATCTGGCTGGCAAACTGGGTATCGCCCATGGCAAGGTACTTCTTTTCATACATGGCCGCGAGTTCCAGCGCCCTTTCCAACTGCCCCGTGCCGAAGGCGAGCCGCAGGTGCATGACGGCGGAAAGCGCCACCGTATTCAGCACCTCTTCCGGCAAGCGATCGAAGATTTCAAGGGCAAAAACCATCGTGTCCAGGGGCAGCTGGGTAACGAGCTTCGCGACGATGCGGACGATTTGCTCGTAACCGCCGCACTGATCGTAGTACGAGATCGCGTCGATCGTGTAGCCGTTGCATTGAGCCCATTGGGCGGCAATTCGGTAGGTATCGCACCGCTCTTTCTCCGTAAGGAGGGATTGCTTATGCCGAAGAAGGTCTAAAAAGAGGTGGTGGATCAGGTAGGCGTTTAGGTACACATCGAAGTGAATGCAAGCGTTGAGCTGATCGAGCTCTTCGATTAGCGATGCATCGCCCGCCAACTCCAAAACCAGATCGGCAGAGAGAATGTCGATCAGCGAGAGCCGGATGAGGAAGCGCTGCAGCCTTTTGGATGCGCGCAAAAAGATTTCGTTTTCGATGACCTTGAAGAGGTTTTGACGTACAGCGCTGCGGATATAGCGCTTGGGTTCCGGCATGCGGCTGAAAAACAACTCGATCAGCCGGATGGCAAAGGCCCAGCCGTCGGTATCCAGCGCGATGTTAGAGAGCTCCTCTAGCGTAAGGGGAATGCCCAGCTGCTGGAAATACGCGGAGATCTCATCATCCGTAAAGCGAAGATCCTTTTCGCCGATGCGGGCGATATCCTCGCGGATGAAGAGGTTAGGCATGCCGCGCTCTGGCGAGGTCCTTGAAAGAAAGACCATTCGCCAATTCGGGGCCAGATTTTGGGTTAGGGCTTCAAAAGAGCGAAGCATCCGGGGTTCTGTGATGAGGTGGAAGTCGTCTAAAACTAAAATATGGATGCGCTGCGCGGAAAACGCTTCATGAAGAAGGGCAAGGTAGGCAGAAAGCGACTGCTCTTCTTTCGGGAAGCCGATGGTGGCTGCCCTTTCGGCAAATTGCGCGTCCAGTTTCGTGACCGTGTTGACGTAATGCTCCCAAAAGCGGGAAGGCATGTTGTCGTGCTCCGAGAGCTGAATCCAGGTTGTCAGGGCATCGTATTGCCGGAAAAAATCATGGGCGATAGAGCTCTTTCCAAAGCCCGCTCCCGCTGAAATCACAACCAGAGGCTGCCGCAGCGCCTCTTCCAGCAGCTGATAGAGGCGCGGCCGCGCCAGGGGCATGCTGGGCAGCCAGGAAGAAGGGGCGGGATCATCATAAAAAAAGTGCTCCGGCGGCATAAGAATACCTTCGCTTTCTTGATTTTGTTCTCGCAAGATTTTGAGCGCCGCAGGTAAAAAACCGGGCGGGAAGCGGGAAAATGGGAGGAATTGAAAGAAAGGCGCCTTGGCGGATTATTTGCGGATTATTTAAGGAAGGAAAGGATGCGCTCTTCGATTTCGGCGCGCAGGATATCGTGATGGAGGCAGTGGAACCCGCCGTCGAATTCCTCAAGGCGAAGATTCGGCCCGGCGTTTTTGGCCAGCTCGCGAATCGCCGGCGCGGAAACGATCCGGTCGGCGCCCGCGCAAAGGAGCAGAGTGGGCGTTGCGATCTGGGATGCGCCGGCGATGGCGCTTTCGCCGGCCGCGACGATCTCGCTATAGAGGCGGAACGACATTCTGTCGTGAAAGATGCCGTCGTTCACAAGGCGCCCTACCTCGCCCTGGTCGCGGGAGATCGCCGCGGTGTTCAGCCTTGTGCGGATGGCAAGGCGCGGGCTGAGCCTGCCCAAAAGCCCGGCAAAGGCGGAAACAGGGCCGGGAAGGGGCTTATATAGGCGCAGCCAGGGGGATTCGACGATGGCCTTTGCATAGCTCTCGGGGCTTTGAAGCAACAGGTTTAAGGCGATATTGCCGCCCATGCTGCACCCGAAGAGAAAAACGGGCAGGCCCGTAAACCATTTTGCGATTTTCTCGCGGATCTCGGCAATGTCGCCTAAAAAGGCGGCATAGCTTGGCACGACGCCCCGCGCCCGCGCCCTTTCCTTGGGTGTTTTGCCGGGCATTTCGCCAAAGCCACGCTGATCGTGCACCACGCAGGCATAGCCATTTTGGGCGAGGAAGGCGCAGAGCTTCTCGTAATGGCCGATGTGCTCGCCAAAGCCGTGGAGGAGCTGCAAAACGCCCAAAACCGGCCCGTCCGGCTCGAACTTGGCCACGCGCAGCGTTTCGCCATCCCGCATTTGCATCGTTTGAATGGTCGACTTCATCGCTTATACCCTCCTTTGGGCTTTGGGGTCAGGCATCGAGGGGGTTTTCACCCTCGCGAAGCATCCGGGCGTAAAGAAGCAGCTCCTTGCGCGAGCTGATGCCGAGCTTTGCGTAGATGTTCTTGTTGTGGAACTTAACCGTGTTGATGGATACGAATAGGTCGGAAGCGATTGCCTGCGCGGTATACCCTTGCATATAGAGATTGAAAACGGCGTGCTCGGCGGCCGTGAGCGTGGCGATATTTTGGGTGAAGCGTTCGTAGGCTGCAAAGGGTGGCGGGCCCTGCGAAGGTTCGGCCGGATGGCGGCGCGCCGCCTCAAGCTTAGCGGCAAGCTCGCCGCGCTGCTCGTCGAGATGATCTAAATAGAGGAGCAGGTCGTCGATTTCCGCGATCTGCGTCCTCTGCGGGCGGGCCGAGCCGTCTGCGCGGATGAGCTCCAGGGCGCTGATCACGGGGCGAATGGAGCGGCGGCTGATGGTCAGCGCAAGGAGGAGGCTTGCCGCCAGAATCGCGAGCATGCAGCCATAAAACAGGGCGTTGTTCCGGTTGGCGGCGGTCTGCCAGTCTTCCCGCGGCAGCAGCACCGCCAGCGCCCAGGGCTGCCCCTCATGCAGGGAGCCCGCGGGGTAGAGCTTGAGCGGCATTTGCGTGCCCACATATTCGCCGCCCTCCCAGCGGAAGCGGGAAGGGCCGGAAGCGCTCTGGCTTAAAACGCTGATCCGCTGAGCGCTTTGCTGATTCGTGAGATAGGAATTGCCCGCGATCAGGCCCAGGCTGCTATCTAAAACACCGCCCTCTAAAGGCGAGAGCATCGCGAACGCTCGGGGGAAAAGGCTGTTATCCGGGCTGTATTGGCGCTTAAATTGCATCGCGCCCACTTCCAGGCCGCAAAGGCCGAAGACCGTGCCGTCTGCCGCCCTGAGCGGCAGGCAAAGCAGAAGGCCGGGCTCGCTGTTGCGCTTGAGCAAGAAGCGGTCCGTCCAGTAATATAGGCGGGAAAGGGGCAGATCCGGGTTTTCGCGAGCGGTCTTTAAAAGCTCCTCTTGGAAGGGCGCGCCGCGTATGTCGAACTCCATCCGCCACTGGCCGAGCAGTTCGATGCCGTACTCCCTGGCCACGGCCGCCGGCCCGCGCAGAAAATGGACCTTCGAACCAGGGGCGTTGAGCACGTTGGGCTCGTTGCGCTTTAGGAAGACGCCGGCTCTTGAATTTTCGGCGCTTTCGGCCAGGGGGTTGACCGTGGCCTCCAAAACGATGAAGGCCGCGCTGCAATAGTTATTCTCAAGGAAGGAGAGAAGCGACGGCATCTCTGCCGAGAGCAGGCCGTTGATGAGCCAGGGGTGGCTGCCAAGCTCGTCTGGCCTTAGGCCGTTTTCGCTAAAATAGTCGTCTGCGGCGGCGCTGAGCTTCCCCGCCAGGTTGGTGCCACGAGACGAGAGCGTGCCAAAGTCCGCCGAAACATCGTTAAAGAGGTGGGTGCTTTCGTTTTCGAGCCAGACCCGGCTTTCGTTTTCGCCGATGTTGAGCACCCCCAGCATTGCCAGCACGAGGAAGCAAATGCCGAGCACAAACACGGCAAACAGGCCGAAAAAGGCGAGCAGGCGCAATTGCATGGGGCTCGTCTTCTCGCGGCGCGAGCGCCGCCAGAGCGCGAAGGCTTCTTGGAAGATATTTGGGACGCGCACTGCTTTGAAAGCCCCCTTTTGCCCGGCTGAAAGGCTCTAATGGTTTTGCGAAAACGCGGCGAGGGCGGCTTCTTCCCGGGCTGCCAGATCATAGGAGCCCCCTGTCAGATAGGCCTCGCGCTCGGCGGTTAAAAGCGCCTTGTAATCCGCCTCGTAGCGCTTGGAAAGGGCATCGAAGTCCTCAAACGTAGGGGCGACGAAGAAATCGTAGCTTGCCTGCATCTCGGTAACCGTCTCGAGCATCTGGCGGACGCGCGGATTTTCGGCCGATTGCACCGCCCTTGGCAAGAGGGTTTCAAAAGCCTCCTTGGTGACCGGAAGGTAGCCCGTGGCGGCGACGAAGCGCAGGTTAATCTCAGGGGAGGTCAGCCATTTGAGGAAGAGAAAGGCCGCGTACTCGCGCCGCTTGTCGCTCTTGGCCACCACGAGGCCATTGCCGCGCTGAATGGCGATCTTTTTGCCGCCCTGAAAGATCGGGAAGGGCAGGATGCTGTACTCGACCTGTTCCGTCCTGTTATCGGGGGTCGTGATGGTATCGCCATAGAAGAGGATGCCCGCCGAGGAGCCGGTGGAGCAGACCAGGTCGCCGGTCTTTGAAAGGTCTGAGGAATAGCCGTCGTAGATCGCAAAGCCCCCCGCCACGGAAGGGGCGAAGCAGGCTTTAAAGATGCGGCGGTAGGCCTCGCCCTGAAGCGCCAGATTTTCGCCGTCAAAAAGGGATTCGCCCTGCTGCAGCGCGCCTGCCTGGGCGAAGTTAAACCAGGAATCTGCGGCGTAAAACTGCTTGCCGTCGCCCGGCACATCGGGGGTTTTTGTGTCGGTCCAGGCATAGTATTTGGCGGCCGCGTCCGCGATGCCCTCAAAGCTTTGAAGGGATTCCATGGTCACTCCGGTTTCGGCCGCGAATCGGTCGAAAAGGGTTTGGTTCAGGTAAAGAATCTCGGTGGATTTGGCGAGCGGGAAGACGTAGAGGCCGCCGTCGCCCAGGCGGCCCTCTTCCAGAAAGGGTTCGACGTAGGCCGAGCGATCCTCGGCGCTGAGGTATTCGTCGAGATTTGCGAGCATTCCCTTGCTCTCAAATAAAATGGCGGTTTTAGGGTAGCTGGTCGTGATGTCAGGCATCTTCGGGGCGCCCGGGTCGCCCGCCGCGATGCTATTCAGGCTTTCTTGCAGTTCGGCGCTGGAAGAGATGGCCTCGACCGTGATCAGGATGCCTTTTTCGCGGCCGATGGTGCCGTTGAACTCGTCGATGAGCTCATCCATGCTCTTTTGCATGTCGCCGCCATAGTTGTGCCACATCGAAAGCGTGACCGGGTTCTTGGGGTCGAGCCTTGGGGTACCGCCCGCGCAGGCGGAAAGCGGCAGGGCGAGCAGGAGGGCGCAAAGGATGGTCGCGAAAAAGCGCTTCATGTCGAAAATCCCCCTTTATCTCTATGGAATTTGCGAAAAACTACCCCTGGGGTAGGTGACAGGGTGGACTTGCTTTGCTATGCTCATGCCAGAAATAGGGAGGGGGTGGGCTGCGCACGGCAGTGGCGGCACCATAAAGCCAAAGTGATTCAATAACATTATAACAAACGAGAAGGGACTTTTCAAATCGGCCCGCTGGAAAGGGGGAAGGCGTGAAGCCGCAGGCGATGAGAAGGGCTTGGGTTCATCCCAAATACGCCCTCGTTGGCGTAGAGAGCGGCTATCGCTTCCGCTTCTTCTGCGCGCTTTGCGGGGCGAACCGCACCAGCGGCTGGATCAGCGCCGCCTCAGAGGCCGATGCGCGCCTTTTTGCCGAGGCGGAGGCGAGGCGCTTCTTCAATGGCTGCCACAAATGCGGAAGATGGATTTGCGACGAGCACTACAACGCGGATGAGATGATGTGCGTGGAATGCGCGCCGAGAAAGGGCCGGGCGGGCTCTTAGCCTGGCGGCCTTGCGCCCAAAGGCGCACCTGGGGAGGGGAATGCCCGCGCCCCGACGGAACGTAAAGCGAAGGGAAGTCAGCGGCGCGCGAAGCGAAAACGCCCTAAGGGCGCGGAATCTGGGCCTTTAAAAGAGCGCTTTCCCTTCAAGGCATCCTCAGGTTCAGCCTTGGCATAACGATAAGCGGATCAAAAATAGATTGTGGGAGGTATCGCTTCAATGAAAAAGAGGATTCTACCCGTGCTTCTGGCGGTGCTGTTGCTTTGCACCTTGCTGAGCACCGCGCTTGCCGCGGATGCGATGGATACCCGCACCCTGGCCACGGTGAATAAGCCGGGCGTCGTGCTGGTGCAGACCGTCTGGACGGCGGATGTGACCTGGTATGAGTTCGCCTTCAACGATTCCATGTATGACGATCTGAGCGACGCGGTGGCGGGCATGGTTCAGTACGGCCAGATCGGCTCAAGCGATGAAGAGATCTACCGCGCCATGATCGTCCTTATGATCAATTACATGGAGAATTACGCCTTTTTCACCGGCAACTCAGAAACCGAGCAGATGAGCACGGCGGCCGTTGGCACGGGCTTCATCGTAACGCCGGACGGCTACATGGTCACCAACGCCCATGTGGTGCACACCGATGAGGAAG
>JAITTC010000086.1 GCA_031287285.1 Christensenellaceae bacterium | reverse complement strand
CTGTTCTTCGGCCTGCGCGTTTTGCTCGACGGAGCCAGGCGCTCGGCCGTCCTCATTGAAGAAACCGGCCTGCCTGGCCTTACGCCCGGCTCCCTCGTGGTGGAAGAGAGCATCAAGCCGGATGAAAGCTTCCCCTTGGGCAGTTTTGAGAACCCAATCGATCTATCCGAAGGCGCGCTCAAGATCGGATCCAAAGAGAGCACCATCAACATGCCGGATATCAACGGCCAGGAGCTCGTCTATTCAGCGGGCTCCGGCTCCTTGAGCGAACCCCTCCTCAAAACGCTTTACCTTTACGACTTTGAGCAGGACGAGGAGCACGAAATGGCTAAGGTGCGCCTCAAGGATGGCGAGATCTTCGAAACCGTCGTCAACAACGACTACATCGCTTGGGTCGATACCGATCAGCAGGGCAGCAACGCCATTTATTGCCTCTATCGAGACCGCATTGGGCAGGAGGACGCGATTAAGATGGTGCGCCAATGCAGCTTCGCTACGCCCAAGCTGCGCCTTTCGAATGATTTCCTGATCTGGATCGAGCAAATCGAAAAGGATGAGGAAAGGCTCTTCGTCGTCGACCTGATCAGCGAGGAAAACGCCTCGATGCCGGGCTTTGTCGAGTCCATCGAAAAGGCCATGAACACCTACGGCGTCAGCGCGCCGAGCATCTCTGGCAGCCAGATCGTTTGGGCGGGCAGCGACCCTGGTCTAAGCGATGAGGATCGCATCTTAAAGGGCGAGAAGAGCGCGATCTTCTATTGCGACATGAACCGCTTCATCGAAGATGGCTATGTGCCCGAGTATTTCTCGACGGGCATGTACGTGCACGATCCGATCACCAACGGCGTTGCCTGGGCCTGGATCGACAAGAATAAGGCCCCGGATTCCAATCTCTATCTCAAATACGACGATGAAGTTCGGCAGGTCGCGCAGGGCGTGATGCTCTATGCTCTCGGCGACGAAATGCTGGTGTTCTATAAAAACGGCGCGATCTACGCCTACTTTTACCTAACGGGCCAATACGGCCGCCTGACCGCAGAAGGCGTGCGCGGCATTACGCCCGTGGTTTCCGGCCGGCGGGTGGTGTGGTTTAACAAGAGCGCAGGCTCTGGGAAGGATCAGCTCATGACCCTGACCGTGCCATACACCTTTGAAACCACCGTGCTGCCGGAGGGCAGCGCGGCCCCATAACACACAAAAAGGGGATTTTTTATATGCCCAAAAAGCCCAAGACCGTCTTCATCTGCTCTGCCTGCGGCTACGAGTCCGCGCGCTGGCTTGGTCAGTGCCCGGGCTGTTCCGCGTGGAACACGCTTGAAGAAAGCGCCGTGATAGAGGAGCCCAAGTCGCTGCCTGGCCGCCGGGCAGCCGCGAGGCAGCCAAGCGGCACGGCGCTGACCCTGCTAGAGATCGACGACGCCTGGGAAGAGCGGGTGCGCTCCGGCATTGGGGAGCTCGACCGGGTCTTGGGCGGCGGCCTGGTGCGGGGTTCGCTGGTGCTCATCGGCGGGGATCCGGGGATCGGCAAGTCCACGCTGCTCTTGCAGGCAGCCGGGCTGTATGCGGAGCAGGGAGGCCGGGTTCTTTACGTCTCTGGCGAGGAATCCGCGCGGCAGATCAAGATGCGCGCCAAAAGGCTCCATATCGCGGGCGAAAAGCTGCACGTTCTTTCAGAAACCAACATCGAAGAGGTCGAGGCGCAGGTCGAGGCCCTTTCCCCTGATTTCTTAATCGTCGATTCGATCCAGACCGTGTTTGTGCCGGGCAGGCCGTCTGCGCCCGGGTCGGTTTCACAGGTGCGCGAGGCCACCAATATTCTCATGCGCTTGGCCAAGCAAAGCGGCGTGAGCGTCTTCTTGGTCGGCCATGTCACCAAGGAGGGGGCCTTGGCGGGCCCGCGGGTTTTAGAGCACATGGTGGACGCCGTTCTGTATTTTGAGGGCGAGCGGCACCAGGAATATCGCATCTTGCGCGCCGCGAAGAACCGATTCGGGTCGGTTAACGAAATCGGCGTGTTTCGCATGCTGCAAAGCGGCATGGAGGAGGTCGAAAACCCCTCGGAATTCCTGCTTTCGGGTAGGCTCGAAGGCGCGGCGGGCTCCGCCGTGGCGGTTTCGATGGAGGGTTCGCGCCCCGTCCTGGTCGATATTCAGGCGTTGATCGCACAGACGCCTTTTCCCGCGCCCAGGCGGCAAGCCTATGGCTTTGACGCTTCCCGCGTGGCGCTTCTTTTGGCCGTGCTCGAAAAGCGCGCGGGCTTCACGCTCTATAATATGGACGCTTACGTCAACGTCGCGGGCGGGCTGGAGCTCGACGAGCCTGCGGTTGACCTGCCGGTGGCCGTGGCCGTGGTTTCCTCCATCAAGAACGCGCCGATTCCGCCTTCTTGGGCCTTCATCGGGGAAATCGGCCTTTCTGGCGAGATCCGCGCCGTCGGCCAGATGGAAAGGCGGCTGATGGAGTGCAAGCGCATGGGCTTTGTGAACGTGGTCATTCCAGAGGGGAACCGGCGGCAGGTCCGCGCGGTGGACGGCATCAAGATCTACGGCGCATCCTCGCTCGCGCAGGCGCTGGCGCTTCTTTTTTAAGCGCTTTGTGGCTGAACGGAAGAAGGACTTTTTGATGCTCGCGGCAAATTAGTAGCTCTTGGGGCTGATGGCCTGAATTTCGTGGGTTGGCACCCAAAGAGGGAGGCGATGGCTTTTGCGGAAGGTTTTTAGGGCGGTATTCGCTCTATCGGGGCTTGCCTTGGGGATTGCTTTGGCCGATACCTTGCGTAGGTTTCTGATCGATTCTGGCTTTGAGCAGTACTTTCCCACGCAGGTTGCTCTGCAGCTGATCTGGCTTGGCGCCTCTGCGCTGATGACGGCCATTTTTATGGTATCCTTCTTTCTGCTTTCCGGGCCGATCGTCGCCTGGGGCGAGCGCTTTATCTCGGGCTCTGAGGATCAGCTTCGCAAGATTCCAATGGCGGATATCCTCTTTGGCTGCCTGGGAATGCTCCTTGGGCTGCTGATCGGCTACTTCATTACCGCTCTTCTTGACCAGGCCTTGTCGCAGCTCTTGGTGATGCCATTTTCGTTGATTCTATGCCTTGCGCTTGCCTACCTGGGCGCGCGCATTTTCTATAAGCGCTGGCGGGAACTGCCGGGCGTCAGCTCGCTGCTGGGCCGCCAAAACGCCAAGGAAGGCGGCCATGTAAGGCCCCAGGGCAACGGCTATGCCAAGATCCTAGACACTTCTTCGATCATAGATGGCCGCATCTTCGACGTCTGCGCGACGGGCTTCATGGAAGGGCCGCTGGTCATTCCGCAGGTGGTGCTCAAGGAGCTGCGCCACATCGCGGATTCGGCGGACGGCCTAAAGCGCAACCGCGGCAGGCGCGGCCTTGACGTGCTGCAGCGCATTCAAAAGGAGCTGAGCATCGAGGTCATCATAGACGACACCGAGTTTGACGACACCAGCGAGGTCGACGTGATGCTGCTAAAGCTCGCGCAGGCGATGCCGGGCTATGTGGTCACCAACGACTATAACCTCAACAAGGTGGCAGAAGTGACCGGAATCCGCGTGCTGAACATCAACGACCTGGCCAATGCCCTCAAGCCCGTTCTGATCCCCGGGGAGGAGATCGAGCTCGTGGTGATGAAGGAGGGGAAGGAGCCGGGTCAGGGCATCGCCTACTTGGAAGATGGCACCATGATCGTGATCGATAACGCGCGCAGGCTCATCGGCGAAACCGTGGCGGTGGTGGTGACCTCGGTGCTGCAAACCTCCGCAGGCCGCATGATCTTCGCAAGGCTTAAGGACGCAGCCTAGAGCATAAAAAATCGCAAAACCGCAGGGCCGAAAAGGCCTTGCGGTTTTTTGCCGTAAAAATCGAAAGAGAAGGGATAGAACCTGCGGGCTCTTGAAAAACCGCCGCAGGCAAAGCCGGGTGCCATCCTTAGCGCGCGCAGTTCCCCTTTAGAAGAAGCGGCTATAAACATCGCGCTGTTCTTCAGGGAAGGATTTGCATATTCTGATGGGCCCTCAAGGCAAAAAGGCGGCCGTTTTCGCCTTTGAAGGCGGCAAATTCAATTATTTTGCCACTTTATCGGAGATGCTCGCGCATTTTGCTTGACAGGGCAAGGCATCATCCATTATTGTTAGCTTAACATGAACATGGAGGTGTTCCCCAGTGTATGCAAATCATACCCCTCCAGAAACCATGGCAGCAAAGCACAACGGCAGAGCAACGATCTTCGCGGTCACGGTCGGCTTTGTTGTCGCCATAGCGGCAGCCGCAATCGGAGCCATTTTGGGTTGGGATGCTCGAGGTTACGAACCTCCCGAAATACCCATCGATGCCGGCGGGGTCAGCCAAATCCTTACACCGTACGACGTCCAAGTCCTCGCCGACGAGTTACTGCAAACGCGGGAAGCGGCAGCGAAGGCAAATGCCGAGCTCGATAGTTTGAAGAGTAAATACACCGCTTTGGAAAGCGATAATCTGCGCTTGACCACCGCCTTGCAAAATGACAATCTGCGCTTAACCGCCGAAAACGAAAAGCTTCAAGAAAAAGTGCGGCAGATCGCGAGCTGGGCGAATATCGAGCTGGTGGATGGAGAGCCCATCCTTCACGCGGAAAAGAGCTTGTTTGAACTGACGCCAACCAGCCACTATAGGTGGAACCTGAATGATGGAAGCCTGATCAATTCGCTGGGAACTCGATATGCCAATAACACGCAGTTTTTAATTACATCCCAGACCGTGTTCGCCTCGACCTGGGCAGAGTTTGACATCGATGGCGAGTGGACGAAGCTTAAGGGCACGCTGGCCGCGCATGAAGACATGAAGCGGGGGGCGGCGGCCAATATCCGCATATTGGTCGACACGGGCCATACCGGCGAATGGGAAGAAGTATACCCTAAGGGTGCTTCCGCTGTGACGCGAAAAACCGAGCCGTTCCCCCTCGACGTG
>JAITTC010000035.1 GCA_031287285.1 Christensenellaceae bacterium | reverse complement strand
GGCTGAAAAAATGAGCATACTCCATCAAAAAGGGGGACGCTGGATTGCTTCGTTGCCACTCGCAATGACGAGATAAGGAGGGGCTGGATTGCTTCACCATCATGGCAAGAAGGGCAGCGCCGCAAGGGCAGCGCCACCGCCCCGTCTTCAAAAATGTCTAAAAAACAGCCTAAAAAGAGCCCTCCGCCGACGGGGTGCGCAGAAAGCGAAGGGCGGCCAGGCATGGCGGGCGAAAGCAAGGCCCTAAAACGCCGCTGCATCGGGCTTTAACCCGTTCAAAGCCGTGAAAAACTAACGGGCAGGCGGCCGGCGCGGCTGCTATACTCCTTATGTGAGGAAGGGGGAGGATGGGCATGGACTTTGTGGAAAGGCTCAACCGGGCCGTAGACTATATCGAGGAGCATCTTTGCGACGAAATCGATCAAGGGCGCATCGCCGCCATCATGGCCACGAGCTACGCCCAATTTCAGGCGACCTTCGCGCAGCTGACGAACCTATCCGTCGCGGAATACTCCCGCCGCAGAAGGCTCAGCCTCGCTGCCTGCGAGCTGCGGGGCAGCAGCGAAAGGCTCATCGATTTGGGGCTTAAATACGGCTATCAATCCGCAGACGCCTTCACGGTCGCCTTCAAGCGCCTGCACGGCGTCAGCCCGTCTGATGCGCGCAGGGGCGGCATGCCGCTGCGCTTCCATGCCAGGCTTCGCTTTTCCCTCACGATGAAAGGAGCATTCACCATGGACTACTCGTTTTTGCAGAAGGAGAGCTTCCGCGTCGCCGGCGTCCGCCGAACGACTCCCTACGGCGGCGGCACCTGGGCGATCGTCAAAAGCGACGGCAGCAACGAGGCCATGCGCGCGCTCAGCGGCAGGTTTTTCGACCTCGGCCTTTGCTTTGGCTTTGGCGCGGACGGCAGCAACGACTACATGTGCGCGATCGAATGGGCCGGCGAGGCGCCGCCCGGGCTCGACAGCTACGAATACCCAAGCTGCGGCTGGCTGCGCTTTGAGGCGAAGGGCAAAATCAGCGAAAACGCCCTGGGCAGCACCTGGCAGCGCATCAATGGGGAGTTTTTGCCCCAAAGCCGCTACCGTGAAGCCGGGCTGCCCACCATCGAAAAATATCTCGTGTGGGACGAGGCGGTGGATCAAAGCCTGGTTGAAATCTGGATCCCCATCAAGGAAAAATAGCCCAGCCGATGCTAAACCCCTCGCCCGTAGGTGAGGGGTTTAGCATCGGCTGACTTTAAAGAGAAGCGCGGCTTCCCACCCGCATCCATTCGGCCTTAAAGCGTCAGCGCCAAAATTTCCTCCCGGCTCATCTCCGGCTGCAGGCAGAGGTTGATTCCCTCCGCCACCAGCTGGGCCACGTTGCGCACCGCCTCATCGATGGAAATCGGCGTGACCACGAAGTTTTGCATGAGATCCCCCTGCGCGCGCCGCAAAAGGCCGTCCAGCGCGCGACCCTCGCGGTAGGATGCCAGCGCCTTGGCCAGCGCGGAGTCCGCGCCTGCCTCGCCTGCGATCTCGTCGATGGCGCGCTCCAGCGTGTCGCGCCCGATGACCGCGGCATGCACCACCATCGGCACGCCGATGGCGATCACGGGCAGCGAGAGGCTCTCGCGCGTGAGGGCGGTGCGGTGGTTGCCCACGCCGCTGCCCGGCGATACGCCGGCATCCGAGATCTGCACCGCGCCCAGCACCCTTGACGCGCTCCTGGCAGCCAAGGAATCCACCACGATGAGGCAGCTGGGTTTCACCGCCCGAACCGCAGCCAGGATCAGCTCGCCGGTTTCTATCCCGGTTTCACCCATCACGCCGGGGCTGACGGCGCAAACCGGCCTCACCTTCTGGTCGAGCAGGCCCGGCATGGTTTCCTTAATGTGGCGCGAAACGAAGACCGCTTCCGTGACCTTCGGTCCCAAGGAATCCGGCGTTAGGTTGCGGTTGCCAAGCCCGGTCACCATCGGGCAGGCATCCTCACCCTCTTTGAGCAGCGCGCGAATCTCCTTGGCAATCACCGCGCCAAGCTCGCCGCCGCGCAGCGCCTCGGCTTCTGAAAGCGCCTCGTTTTCAAGGGTGATGTAATTGCCCATCGGCTTGCCAAGCGCCCTTGCGCCCTCGGGGTTGAGCACCCTCACGCGCGTGATCGTCGTACCATCCAGCCTCTCCTGCTCCATCGAAACGCCGGGAATCTCCCCTGCCGCCTCGCGCGCCTCCAGGGCCAAATCCGTGCGCACCCTATTTAGCTCCCCCAAGCCCTTTCGCCTCCCGTCCTGCATCGTTCTTTTCATGTTCACCTCAGTTTGCCCAATCCCTCGCATTCTTAACTGAAAAAAACCGCGCTTGCCCAAAATAAGGCTTGCCTTGCTCGGTGGGATGTGCTATGATTATCCGCGTTGATTCTTTGGCTTAAGGGAGGTGACAACGAATGCCCAATATCAAATCCGCCATCAAGCGCGTAAAGGTGAACAAGACCAAAAATTTGCGCAATCGCATGGTGAAGTCCTCCGTGAAGACCCTCCTTAAGAAGTTCGACGCCGCTGTCGCGGGTGGGGATGCCGCCCAGGTCGAAAGCATGCTGCGCATCGCTTCCGGCGCGGTCGATAAGGCTGCCAGCAAGGGCGTTATTCATAAAAACGCCGCGAACCGCAAAAAGGCCCAGCTGGCTCGCAAGGCAGCTGCCCATGCCTAAGTTCCTTTTCGTTTGCGTATCATAGCCCTCGGCCTTTCGCCGGGGGCTGTTTTGTTGGCGTTCTTAAATCCATATTTTAGGGGGATTCGCCGTGCGCCGCTCTTCGCCTTTCGCCCTTCTTTCGCTTTGCCTTGCCCTTTTCGCTCTGCTTTCCTCTTGCTCTGCGGAGCCCAGCGCGGTTTCGCTGCTCATCACGCCCATGCCAACCCCCACGGCGGCGCCAACACAGGCCCCAACGCCCAGCCCTAGCCCTTCGCCCTCGCCGAGCGAAACGCCGCTGCCGAGCTTCGCCTACATCCCCTCCGCCGCGCCGAGCTTCTTGCCCGAGCTCCTCCTGCAGAAGGTGGAAATCCTCCAAAACGGCAAGGTGATGGAAGGCTACCTGCGCGAAACGCCGCTGAACTTCGGCTCTGGCCCGGAGTATGCGGGGATCGACGGGGTTCTGAGCTTCCGCGGCAACAATTTCCGCGACCGCGCGGCCTTTGGCAGCGCCCCGCACGGCGAGAAAAGGCTCGAAATCGTTTGGGAAAAGCCGATCGGCGCGATTCGCAACACCAACTCCGGCGCCTGGACTGGCGTAGGCTGGAATGGCCAGCCTGCCATCGTGCGCTGGCCCGA
>JAITTC010000021.1 GCA_031287285.1 Christensenellaceae bacterium | reverse complement strand
TGCTGCGCATCAAGGCGGAGCAGGGCGCTTCAAGGGTCACGCGCGGGCGGGCGGCGATCCTAAAGGCCTATCTTTTAGAGCAATTGCCCAAAACAAAAAAGGAGGTTTTGACCGTGGCCCTAAACGAGCAAAGCAACGAACGCGCCTATGTGCTGGGCAGGCTGTTTTCCCTGCTCGAGCAGATTCAGGAGGCTGCAAACCCCGGCATCAACACCACGATTTCAGATCGCTTCTTCACTTCCGCCTGCACGACGCCGCTGAGCGTGTTCCCGACGCTTCTGCGCCTTTCGATGGCGCACATCGCCAAGCTCGAGGGCGGCCTGCCCGTGAGCTTCGAAAGGCAGAAGACGGCGATCTTGGGCAAGCTCGAGGTCGACGAAAAGCCCTTCCCCAACCAGCTCGACCTTCAGGAGCAGGGCTTGTTCATCCTTGGGTATTACCACCAGACCCAGGCGCGCTACACCAAAAAGGAGGGCTAAAGAGATGGCAGCCATTCAAAACCGCTATGATTTCGTGTTCTTCTACGATGTAGAGAACGGCAACCCCAACGGCGACCCGGACGCTGGCAACATGCCGCGCCTCGACCCGGAAACCGGCCATGGCATCGTCACCGACGTGTGCATTAAGCGCAAGATCCGCAACTACGTCGAGACCGTGAAGGAGGGCGCGCCGGGATACGGCATCTACATTCAAGAAAACGCGCCGCTCAACGCGCTGGATCGCAGCGCCTATGAGCACTACGGCATCGACGAAAAGACGATCAAGGATGTGAAAAAGCAGACCCCAGAGATCGACCTTAAGATTCGCGACTTCATGTGCCAGAAATTCTTCGATATTCGCACCTTCGGCGCGGTGATGACCACCTTCGTCAAGGCAGCGCTCAACTGCGGCCAGGTGCGCGGGCCAGTGCAGATCGGCTTTGGGCGCAGCGTGGACCCCGTCGTGCCGCAGGAGGTGACGATCACCCGCGTGGCCATCACCACCGAGGCTGACTTTGAGCGCAAGGGCACCGAGATGGGGCGCAAGCACATCATTCCATACGGCCTTTACCGCACGGAAGGCTATGTTTCGGCCAATCTGGCCCGCAAGACCACCGGCTTTTCGCAGGAGGATCTGGCGCTGCTTTTCGACGCCATCGTCAACCTGTTTGAGCATGACCATTCCGCCGCCAGGGGCAAAATGGCGGTGCGGGAGCTCATCGTGTTCAAACACGACTGCGAGCTGGGCAATGCCCCCGCGCATAAGCTCTTTGATTTGGTCATGGCCAAGCGCAAGGAGGGCGTGGTGAACGCGCGGAGCTATGGCGACTATGAAATCGAGATCGACGAAGCGAAGCTTCCGCAGGGCGTGAGCCTTTCGCGCATGGTTTAAGGCGATGTACGCCGAAGAGGAGTTTTTGATGCTTTCGGGCATCCAGCATTTCGCTTTTTGCAGGCGGCAATGGGCGCTGATTCACATCGAGGAGCTCTGGCAAGAGAACCTGCTCACCGTTCAGGGCGAGATCATGCACGAGCGGGCGCACGGGCAGACGGTGGAGCGAAGGGGGGATACGCTGATCGTGCGCTCGCTGCCCGTCTTTTCGAAAACCCTCGGATTTTCGGGCATCTGCGATGTGGTGGAATTTCATCGAAGCGAGGATGGTGTGCCCCTCGAAGGCAAATACGGCCAAAAGGGCGAAAAATACGGCGTTCGCCCCGTGGAATACAAGAGAGGCAGGCCGAAGACCGGGCATGAGCGGGCGGACGCCCTGCAGCTTTGCGCGCAGGCAATCTGCCTGGAAGAGATGCTCTGCACGGGCATTGAGGAAGGCGACCTATACTATGGTGAAACGAAGAGACGGGTCGCAGTGCCCTTCGCGGAGGAGCTCAGGGAAGAGGTTTTCGCCCTTTCGAAGGAGATGCACGAGCTCTTCGCCAGGGGTCATACGCCGAAGGCCAGGCAGCGCAAGGGCTGCGAAAGCTGCTCGCTGAAAGATCTTTGCCTGCCGAAGCTCTTTACAAACCCATCGGTTTCGGCCTATATGGCCAAAGCCTTAGAGGAATGAAGCCATGCGAAAGCTCTTAAACACGCTCTATGTCGTCACGCCCGAAACCTATCTGTCTCTCGATGGGGAAAACATCGTGCTCTTGCAAAGGGATGCGGAACAGCGGCGCATTCCGCTGCACAACATCGAGAGCATCGTGAGCTTTGGCTATTCCGGCGCGAGCCCCGCGCTGATGGGCGAGTGCGCGAAGCGGGGAATTGCCCTGATGTTTATGACTGCCGGCGGCAGGTTTTTGGCTCAGGTGGTGGGCGAGAGCAAGGGCAACGTGCTCTTGCGCAAGACGCAGTACCGCATCTCGGACGATCCCTCGCTTTCATGCACCGTGGCACGGAACATGGTCTTTGGCAAGATATTCAACGCACGCTGGGTGCTCGAGAGGGCGCTGCGCGACCATGCGCTTCGCGTGGATGCCGAAAGGCTCGACAGCGCCTCTGCCTATCTAAAACAATCCGCGGATTCGGCCAGATTCTGCGAGGACCTGGAGCAACTGCGCGGTTTTGAGGGACGGAGTGCCAATCGCTTCTTTGATGTCTTCGACGAAATGATCCTGCAGCAAAAGGAGGACTTTCGCTTTGAGCGAAGATCGCGAAGGCCGCCGCTCGACCGGATTAATGCCTTGCTTTCTTTTCTTTACACGCTGCTCTCACAGGATTGTGCCGCCGCGCTGAGTGCTGTTGGGCTCGATCCTTACGTTGGCTTTTTACATCGGGATAGGCCGGGCAGACCCTCTCTGGCGCTCGATCTCATGGAGGAGCTTCGGCCGGCCTTGGCCGACCGGTTGGCGCTTTCTCTCATCAATTTGCGCACGCTCTCGGCTGTGGACTTCATCGAGCGAGAGGATGGGGCCGTGTTTTTGAACGATGACGGCCGTAAGGCG
>JAITTC010000247.1 GCA_031287285.1 Christensenellaceae bacterium | reverse complement strand
CCGGGCCGAATGCAAAACCGCTCCTTCGGGCGAGCCCTCTTTCAAGGCAATGCCGCGCAGCGCCTCGCGCAGGGCAGGCACGCCTTCCCCGCTCTTGGCGCAGGTCTTGACCATCGTCGCTTCCGGGTAAAGCCCTCGCAGCTCCTCCTCGCCAAAAAAGGCCGGCAGGTCGCTTTTGTTCATCGCCACAACCAGCGGCGCCCCCTCTTGAGCCTTCACCAAGCGCGCCTGCTCCCCAAGCGGGCGCGTTCCATCCAGCACGAGCAAGCGAATATCGGCCCGCTCGAGCTCATGCCCGGCGCGCTCAATGCCGATGCGCTCAGCCTCTTCTTCGCCCTCGCGCAGGCCGGCCGTGTCGATCAGGCGCACGGGCAGGCCATCCAGGCTTGCCGGCTCGCGCAGCACATCCCTGGTGGTGCCGGGGCTCGGGCTCACGATGGCGCGCTCCTCCTCTAAAAGGCAGTTGAGCAGCGAGGATTTGCCCGCGTTCGGGCTGCCAAAGAGGACGATCGAAAGCCCTTCGCTTAAAAGCCCGGCATTTTTTGAGCTTTTCAGCGCGCCGCTCAGCTCCTCCTGAACCGGGCCGATTCCCTCCAGCGTCTGGGCGAGCGCGGCCTGCTCGATTTGCTCGTCTTCGCCTGGGTAATCGATGAAGGCTTCCAGCGCGGCCGCCATATCGAGCAGTTCTTCCTGCACGGCGCTTACCCTGCGGGCAAGCCCTGCGCCCATATGCCGCAGCGCGTTGCGCGCGGCGCGGTCGCTGCGCGCGGAGATCAGCTCCATCACGGCCTCGGCTTGGTCGAGCGAGATGCGGCCGTTTAAAAAGGCGCGCTTGGTGAATTCGCCGGGCTGAGCCAGGCGCGCCCCTGCTGCGCAGGCTGCCTCCAGAACCCGCCGCGCGGGGATGCCGCCGCCATGGCACTGAATTTCGGCCACATCCTCGCGGGTGTAGCTATTCGGCGCGCGCATGAAGACGGCCATGGCCTCTTCCTCGCCGCCATCCGCCATAAAGACCCCGTAATACAGCCGATGGCTTTGCCAGGGGCCCTTTGCCTTCTTTCGAAACAGCCTCTTTAGAATGGGCAAGGCCTCCTCGCCCGAAACGCGCACGATCGCGATGCCGGCTTCGCCCGGCGCGGTTGCGATGGATGCGATGGTTTCCCTCATTCGCTTTCCCCTTTTGCTGTGCCGTTTCCCTTCTCGCCTCAGCGCAATCGCAAAACGCCCCATGGCGCCTGGCATCGCTGCTCAATCGGGCTTGCGGCTCGCTTCCCCACAAAAGAAAGGGCTTTCGTGGGGCTCGGCGGAATATAGGCGCGCTCTTCTTGCGCACATCCACCGCGCTTACCAGCTTGCGGTTGGCGAGCGTTCAAGGTCTTCAACCCACGGGGCCGTTCCCTTCTCGTTTTTGGGTCAACTAGCTTTTCGCAAGCTTAAATCCCGCCCGAAGGCGGCGGTTTCGTAATGAAACGCCAACCCTAGCGCGTTTCGCGAGCAAAAACAACCCGCACGCTACCCCTGAGGGGGCGCGGGGGAGTTGCTCCCCCGCTTGGGGGCTCCAGAAGCCCAGCGCTTCTTCGCACACGCCCAAAAGACGAACTTTCCCCGCCCTTTTTTATTCCTCGCCGCCCTGCTCTTCCACAGCTTCCGGCACAGCGCCCTCCTCGAGGCCTTCTTCCGCTTCTTCCTCGGCCTGGGCCAGGGCCAGGGCCACGACCTTGCTCTCTTGCCCAAGGCGCATCAGCCGCAGCCCCTGCGTGTTGCGCCCTTGCGAGGAGATCTGCTCCACGGGCATCCGGATGATGGTTCCATCGTCTGAAATCAAAAGCACATCCATGCTCTGTTCGGCCATCAGCATCATGACCAGCGCGCCCGTCTTTTCGGTGAGCTGCATGGCGCGCACCCCCGAGCCGCCGCGCGACTGCAGGCGGTAATCGCCCAGAAGGCTGCGCTTCCCGTAGCCGTTTTCGCTGACGGTCAGGATCTGCATGCTCTCATCCTGCGAGGCGTCTGCCAGGCACATCGAAACGACCCGATCGTCCCCGCGCAGCTCGATGGACTTCACGCCCATGGTGGCGCGGCCCATCAGGCGCAGTTCCTCTTCGCTGAACCGGATCGACATGCCGCGCCTGGTGCCGATGAGCACATCGCGCCCGCCCGAAGAAACCAGCACGCCGATGAGCTCGTCCTCTTCGCGCAGGTTGATGGCGATCAGGCCGCTTACGCGAATGTTCGTAAAGTCAGAAAGCGGTGTGCGCTTGATGAGCCCTTCGCGCGTGGCCATGACGAGATGCCCTTCATCGAAGCCCTCGACGGGGATCACCGCCGTGACCTTTTCGCCGCCGCTGAGCTGCAATAGGTTCACGATGGCGGTTCCCCTGGCCGTGCGGCCTGCCTCTGGGATCTCAAAGCAGGTCAGCTTAAAAGCCCGCCCCCTTGAGGTGAAAAACAGCAGATCGGAATGGGTGGAGGTGATGAAGAGGTTTTCAACGAAGTCCTCCTCGCGGGTGGTGAGCCCCGTAATGCCCTTCCCGCCGCGCCGCTGGGCGCGGTAGGTATCGAGCGATAGGCGCTTGACGTAGCCAAAATGCGTCAGCGTCACCACGACGTCCTCTTCCTCGATCATATCGGCCAAAACGATCTCATCGGCCATAGGAGCGATCTCCGTGCGGCGGGAATCCGCGTATTTATCTCTGATCGCGGTGATTTCCTGCTTGATGATGCCGCGCAGCATCTCGTCGGAGGCCAAGATTTCTTTTAAGTAGGCGATGGTCTTCATCAGCTCGGCATGTTCCTCCTCGAGCCGCTCGCGCTCCAGGCCTGTCAGGCGCTGTAGGCGCATATCGAGGATGGCCTGCGCCTGCTTTTCAGAGAATTCGAAGCGCTCGATGAGGTTTTGCCTTGCTTCCGCCGTGGTGCGCGAGGCCTTGATCAGCGCGATGATTTCGTCGATATGATCGAGCGCCTTCAAAAGCCCTTCGACGATGTGCGCTCTGGCTTCTGCCCGGCTAAGCTCATACCGCGTGCGCCTGGTCACGACTTCCTTCTGGTGCTCGATGTAATGATAGATCATCTGCGCGAGGTTTAAAACCTTGGGCTCGCGGCCTACGAGGGCCAGCATGATGACGCCGAAGGTATCCTGCAGCTGGGTGTGCTTAAACAGCGTGTTGAGCACGATGTTGGCGTTCACGTCGCGTTTGAGCTCGATGACGATTCTCATTCCGTTTCGGTCGGACTCATCGCGCAGGTCGGAAATGCCCTCCACCCGCTTTTCGTGCACCAATTCGGCGATCTTTTCGACCAATCGCGCCTTGTTGACCTGGTAGGGAATTTCCGTGACCACGATGCGGGAGCGATTCTGATCCATCGGCTCGATCTCGGTGCGAGCACGGACCACGATGCGGCCGCGGCCGGTTAAATAGGCCTGCTTAATGCCCGAGCTGCCCATAATGATGCCGCCCGTGGGGAAATCCGGCCCCTTGACATACTCCATGAGCTCGGGCACGCTGATTTCCGGGTTGTTGAGCATGGCGATTACGCCATCGATCACCTCGCCCAGGTTATGCGGCGGAATATTCGTGGCCATTCCCACGGCGATGCCGCCAGAGCCGTTGACGAGCAGGTTTGGGAAGCGCGAGGGCAGCACCTCGGGCTGCATCAGCGACTCGTCGAAGTTCGGATAGAAATTAACCGTTTCTTTATCGAGATCCTGCACGAGTTCCTGCGCGATCTTCGACATGCGCGCTTCCGTATAGCGCATCGCCGCCGCGCCGTCGCCATCGACCGAGCCAAAGTTGCCCTGGCCATCCACAAGAAGGTATCGCGTAGAAAAGACCTGCGCAAGGCGCACCATCGCGTCATAAACCGCGGTGTCGCCGTGCGGATGGTATTTGCCCAGCACATCTCCCACGATGCGGGCCGACTTGCGGAAGGGCTTGTCTGCGGTCATTCCAAGCTCGTGCATCGAATAAAGAATGCGCCGGTGCACGGGCTTTAGGCCATCGCGCACATCCGGCAAAGCCCGGTTGATGATGACCGCCATGGAATACTTAATGAAGGAATCTCGAAGCTCCGCTTCGATGTCAATCGGCAGAAGCCTGCCGATCGTCCCGTTTGGTTCCATTCTTTTTCTCCTCCCTGCGAAGGCCCTTCCTTCGCCGGAATATTTCAGCGTTCCCTTCCCGCTTGAATGCGGTTAGGTTCTGCCCAGCAACGGCTTAGCTTTTAAGAGCGGTGCAGGGGAAGTTTTCCCCTGCATCTGCCCTAAAAAAGCTTCGCGGCGCTTAAATGTCTAGCTCCTCCAGAGCGACCAGGTCGGCGTTTTCTTGAATGAACTCTTTGCGAGGCTCGACCTTATCGCCCATCAGCAGCGAGAACATCTCGTCTGCCTTCATCGCGTCGTCGAGCTGTACGCGCAGCATGATGCGGTTATTTGGGTCCATCGTCGTGTCCCAAAGCTGCTCCGCGCTCATCTCCCCAAGGCCCTTATAGCGCGAGATCAGCACGTCGTTGCCGCGCCCGACCACATCCAGATACTCATTGAGGGCGGCATCATCATAAAGGTAGCGTTCCACCCTGTTTTTCGTTACCTTATAGAGCGGCGGCCTCGCGATATAAACATGGCCCTGTTCAATCAGTGGCCGCATATAGCGATAAAAGAAGGTCAGCAGCAGGATGCGGATGTGGGAGCCGTCCACATCCGCGTCCGTCATGCAGACGATGCGGTGGTAGCGCAGCCTGGCGGTATCGAAATCATCGCCGATTCCAGCCCCGAAGGCGGTGATCATCGCCTTGATTTCGGCATTGGCAAGGATTTTATCGAGCCTTGTTTTTTCTACGTTGAGGATCTTGCCGCGCAGGGGCAAAATGGCCTGAAAGTTGCGATCGCGGCCGCTTTTTGCGGAACCGCCCGCGCTATCGCCCTCCACAATGAAGATTTCGCACTTGGATGGATCCCTTTCGCTGCAATCGGCGAGCTTTCCTGGCAGGGAAGACGATTCCAGAACGGTCTTTCGGCGGGTTAGCTCCCTCGCCTTCCGGGCCGCCTCCCTCGCGCGGTTGGCCATCATGCACTTATCTAAAACAATCCTCGCCACGCCGGGGTTTTCTTCGAGGAAGGTTCCCAAGCCCTCGGCGCAAATGCTATCGACATAGCCGCGAACCTCGGAGTTGCCGAGCTTCATCTTCGTCTGCCCTTCGAACTGCGGCTCCTCGAGCTTGACCGAAATCACGGCGGTTAAACCCTCGCGGATATCCTCGCCGGTTAGGTTTTGGTCGCTGTCTTTCAAAATCTTTACCTTGCGGCCGTAGTCGTTGATCACGCGGGTTAAGGCCCGCCTGAAGCCCTCTAAATGGGTTCCGCCCTCATGGGTGTTGATATTGTTGGCAAAGGCATAGATCTGCTCCTGGTAGCCGTCGTTGTATTGCATGGCCACCTCGATGCTCACGTCGGCCCTCTTGCCCGTAAAGTACATGATCGGCGCATCGCCCAGGGTATCCTTGGTCTTATTTAAATATTCAACGAAGGACTTGATTCCGCCCTCGTAGTAATATTCGCCCTTCTTTTCGTCTTCTTCCCGCTTATCTTCCAGCTCAATGCGAATTCCCGCGTTTAAAAAGGCCAACTCGCGCAGGCGGCGCTTCAAGGTATCGAAAGAAAAGGCCTTCGTGTCTTCAAAAACCTCTTCATCCGGCATAAAGTTGATCTTCGTGCCGGTTTGATCGGTTTCCCCATCCACATACAGATCCATATCGGGGGCGCCGCGGGTATAGCTCTGCTTATGGATCTTTCCATCCTGCCAGACCTCGACAAAGAGCTTGGATGAAAGAGCGTTGACCACCGAAAGGCCGACGCCATGCAGCCCGCCCGAAACCTTATAGCCTCCCCCGCCGAACTTTCCGCCAGCATGCAGCATCGTCAGGCAGACCTCCACCGCGGTCTTGCCCACCTTGGGCTGAATGCCGCAGGGAATGCCCCGCCCATCGTCCGATACGGTAATGGACTCATCCTTTTCGATGGTGACCTTGATAACGCGGCAATACCCCGCCATCGCTTCATCTATGGAATTATCGACGATCTCATAAACCAGGTGGTGAAGGCCTCTTTCGTCCGTCGAGCCAATATACATGCCGGGGCGGCGGCGGACGGCCTCGAGTCCTTCCAATACCTGGATGTTGGTTTCGTCATAGTTCAGATTCTGGTTTTCGATTTCCATGCTCTTGCTCCTTCCAGGGAAACGGAATCTTTTCGCGTTTGGCGCGGTGGTTTTTAATCGCGCCCGCAAAAATCCCTTCAATATATAATATATCATTTTTGACGAAAAATTAAAAGTGCAAAACGCGAAAGAATTCAGCTCTTCTTGCATCGGGGGGAAGAGAGCCTTTCCACAACGGAAGACGGAAGAAGAAAGGATTCGGTGGAATTCTTTCTAGCAGTAGTCGAAGGAGTAGTGCTGTGTATGATGTGGAAAAGCCAAATTTGAAGCGAGGCAAGGCGCTTTTTTAGATGGCGGCCAATGTGGAAAACAACAGAGAAAGGCGGGCTTTTTAAAAAGAATTCCACAGCCGTGGCAAAAGGGAAGGAAAAAAAGGGGCGAGTTTTGAAAAAGGGCGGAGGGCGGAGGGGGTAAAAAATAAAAAAGAAGGCGCCTAACCCGGCTGGACATGGCCGTTTTCCACAAGGAAAAGGAAGGCCCCCTGCATCTTTTCCACAGGGAGGGCGGTGGTTAAAAAGGTTTGCACGGGAAGAACCCTTTCGAGCAAAAAGCCCTGCCGCGCGGAGTCGAGCTCGGAAAGAACGTCGTCGAGCATCAAAATGGGCCATTCTCCGGTTTCTTGATAAATCAAGTCGAGCTCAGAGAGCTTCAGCGCGAGGGCTGCCGTGCGCTGCTGCCCCTGCGAGCCGAAGGCGCGCAGGTCCCTTCCGTCTAGAATTAGGGCGAAATCATCCCGATGCGGGCCGATTTGGCTTGAAAGCAGGCGAAGATCTCTCTTTCGGCCACTTTCAAGCGCGTTCAGGATGGAAGCAGGCTCTTCATCCTCTAAATTGGGCTCATATCTTAATAAAAGCCCTTCTTTTTGGCCCGAAATCTCAAAATGATTGCGCCTGGCAAGCTCCGAGAGCTTTTCGAGAAAGAGGCGGCGCTGGCGAATGAGGAAGGCGGCCGTTTTCGCCATCTGCTCATCCCAGGCAGAGAGGGTTTTCAGCAAGGAGGGGTCGTCTGCGATGGCCTTGAGCAGGTTGTTGCGCTGGCGAAGGATGTGCGCATATTGCTGCAAGGCGTAAAAATAGCTCGGGTAGGTTTGGGAAATCTCCATGTCGATGAAGCGGCGGCGTTCGGAAGGGCCCTGCTTTACGATGGAGAGATGCTCCGGCGCGAAGAGCACGCAGTTGAGCTGCCCCATCAACTCGCCGATGTTCTGCACGGGAAGGGAATCCAAAAAGACCCGCCGTCTCTGCTCCTGCGAGAGGCTGACGCGGATCGACCTTGTGACGTCGCCCTTTTCGCAGCGAAGAAGCACGGAGGCAAGGGGCTGATCGTAGCGGATGAGCTCCCTTTCGCGGGGCGTTCGGTGCGAACGCCCCAGGCAGCAAAGGAAGATCGCTTCGAGGAGATTGGTCTTCCCCTGGGCGTTTTCGCCAAGGAGGATGTTGACCCCGGCTTTTGGTAGAAAATGCTCTTCCTCGTAGTTGCGAAAGTTAAAAAGGCTCAGTTCGAGGATCTTCATTTGATCTTCAGCTTAAAAGGCGCCGCCCTATGCGCCCTGGTAGGTGCGCACGGGCAGAACGAGGAAGGTAAAGTCCTCGCCCTCCACCGGGGTGAGCACGCAGGGGCTGATGCTGGTATTGCACTTGAAGAGGACCTCCTCGACCGAGAGGGCCTTGATGGCATCTGAAATATAGCGCGCGTTAAAGGAAATTTCGAGGGGATTGCCCTGGGAGATGATGGGCAGCTGCTCGAAGACGTCGCCAAGCTCGCTGTTGGAGGAGATCGTCAGGTTTTCTTCCGAGATCGAGAATTTCAGCAGGTTATTGCGGCCCTCTCGCGCCATTAGGAAGGCGCGCTCGACGCAGTCGCTTAAAGCGTCGCGATTTACGCGCATGGTGGTTTGGCTCTCGGAAGGGATCAGCTGGCGGTATTTGACGAACTCGCCGTCGAGCAGGCGAATGGCGGCGCGCAGCGCGCCAAGGGCCATAAAGGCGTGGCTTGGGCTGAACTGCAATGTTAGGCTCTCGTCGCCGTCGCCGATGAGCCTTGCGATTTCCTGCAGGGATCGCCCGGGGATCACGCAGGAAAAGGCTTCGGAAGCGGAAAGAAGGTCGCAGGTCTTAAGCGCCAGGCGGAAGCCGTCCAGCGCGACCATGTTGATGGTTTCGCCGTCGATCTCTAGCAGGCAGCCGGTTAAAATCGGCCTGGAATCGTCTTGCGCGACGGCAAAGCTCGTCTGCTGCACCATATCGCGGAAGGCTTCCGCTGAAAGCTCGATATTATGGGCGTTTTCGATCTCGGGCAGGCGGGGGTATTCCTGGGCGGAAAGGCCCTGCAGGGTGGTCCGCGAGCCGTTTACGCGGATCACCGCGGTGAACCTGTCGTTTACCTGCAGGCTCACCTCGCCGGCCGGGAGCTTGCGGACGATCTCGCCAAAAAGCCTGCCGGGCAGGAGGATTTCGCCCTCGGTTTCGATGGTGCCGGAAAAGCGCGCCTCTACGCCGAAGTTTAGATCGCTGCCGGTCAGGCTCAGCCCGTCTGAATCCGCCCGGATGTAGAGATTTTCGAGGATTTGCATGGGCGAGCGGCTGGGAATGGCGCGCAGGGCCGCGTTCAGGGCGGAAAGGAGCTCGTCTCTTTGGCAGATGAAATGCATAAACTCTCTCCTTCAATTTGTGTGGGCTTGGATGAATGGGGCTTGGGCTAACTGTCGAAAATCTTATTTCGAAGGTCGTCGACCGTCTTGGCGAAAACCTGATCGACGCGCATCGCTTCTTCCACCTTGGCAATCGCGTGCATGACGGTGCTGTGGTCGCGCCCGCCGAATTCCGCGCCGATGCGGGGCAGCGAGGCGCCGTTGATCTCGCGGCAAAGGAACATGGCGACATGGCGCGGCAGGCTGATGTCGCGGTTGCGCTTTTTGGACTTTATATCGGCGGCCGAAGAGCTGAAGAATTCGGCGGTCATGGCCAGGATCAGGTCCATGGTCAGGCGGCGGGGGTCCTTGATGAGGAACATCTCTTGAAGGGCCAGCTGGGCGGTTTCAAGGTCGATTTCGCGCTTGCCAAGCCTTGAAAAGGCGATGACGCGGTTGAGCGTGCCCTCGAGCTCGCGGATGTTCGATTCCACGCGCGTGGCGATGAGGGCGTTGACCTCGTCGGGCACCTCGATGCCCTCGATTTCGGCCTTTTTGCGCAAAATCGCGATCCTGGTTTCAAAGTCAGGCTTTGCGATGTCGACGATCAGGCCCCATTCAAAGCGCGAGCGCAGGCGCTCTTCAAGCGTTGGGATATCCTTCGGCTTTTTATCGGAAGACAGGATGATCTGCTTGCCGGACT
>JAITTC010000163.1 GCA_031287285.1 Christensenellaceae bacterium | reverse complement strand
CGATATTCACGGGCAGCACGGGGTCATGGAGCGACACCCGAAGGAGGATATAGCCGCCTTCGCCATCCAGCGCGCGCACGCCCTCAAAGTCCTCATCGGGCAAAAACTCGCCCCTTTGAATGGCGGCGCGCAGGAGCTCGATGGCCTTTTGCCCGTCCGCGCGGAAGTCCGCGCTTTGGAGCCCGAGACGAAACTCGCCCTCTTCAAGGGGTTCGCGCAGGCCTTCGATGAGCTCCATGGGCCTGCGGCCCCGGAGCGCGGCCAGCGCGCGGCAGACCATGAAGGCGCCGTCGTCTAAAAAGTAATGGTCGCGAAAGGCGCAGTGGCCCGAGGTTTCCATCGCCATCGGGCAGTCGATGCCTTCTGAATTCAGGCGCCTGGCCTCGCCAATCACGTTGTTATAGCCCCGCTTAAAGCGGTGGTGGCGGCCGCCCAGGCCCTCGATGAAGGCGGTCAGGCCAAGGCTTGTGACCGAATCGGTCACGATGGTGGCGCCCGGGCTCTTGGCAAGCTCCGCGGCAGCGATCAGCGCCACCAGGCGGTTGCGGTTTACGGGCGCGCCGTCCGGCCCGATGAGCGCGGCGCGGTCGCAGTCGGCATCGAAGATCACGCCAAGGTCTGCCTTGGCCTCCAGCACCGCCAGCCCGGCGGCCGCCATGGCGGCTCGATCCTCTGGGTTTGGGCTGTGCGCGGGGAAGCGCCCGTCGGGCTGCAAATTTACGCTGCCCTCCACCCGAGCGCCGAGAGGTTTGAGCACCGCTTGGGCAAAAAAGCCGCCGGAACCGTTGCCGGCATCCAGCACGATGCGCCTGCCGAGCAGGGGCTGTTCCTCTTTCGTTTCCGCGCGGATGTAGTCGAGCAATCCCTTGGCGTAAAGGGGTAAAAAGTCGACGCTTTCGCGCAATTTTTCGTCGATTTTGCCCTGCTCTACGGGCAGCAGATTTTCAAGAAGCGCCCGCACTTCGGAAGAGGGCAGGCCGCCCGCCTTGGTGATGAACTTGAGGCCGTTGCGCTCGTAGGGCAGGTGGCTGGCCGTCACCATGATGGAACCGTCTGCAGAAAGCGCCTGCGTGGCCATGAACAGGGCGGGTGTGGTCGAAAGGCCGAGGTCCAGCACTCGCGCGCCTTCGCTGAGCAGGCCCTGCGCCGCGCCTTTAAGCAGCGCTTCGCCCGAAAGCCTTGGGTCGCGGCCCAGGGCGACCACCGGGCTTGCGGCGCCCTTTGCCCGGAGCGCCCGCGCAAAGGCGGCAGCCGCCATAGCCGCGATTTCGGGCGTCAAATCGACGCCATTCCCTAGGTCAATCGCCGTTCCGCGGATGTCGCTCCCGCTTAAAAGCCTAAGATACTCGCTCAAAAGAAGCCCTCCCACTTGCTCTTTTCGCGCTCTGGTTCTTCGCCGAGCTTCCATGTTTCTTCCAGCATGAATTGATAGACGGACTTCAGAACGAGGAAGCCCTTCGAAACCTGGCTGAGGAGCGCTGGGCTTAAAGCCTGCGCGCCGGTCGCTTCCTCGTGCTCAAAATAAAAGCCCTTGGCCGTGTAATAGGGGACGAGGCTCCGTGGCAGCCCATCTGGCAGCTCGATGCGCTTATAAGGGCTTGTTTTCAGCACAAATTCGCGGTTCAGCGCCGGATCTTCAGCGATTGACTGAAAGTCGCGCTGCCTGCGCAGGATGGCCGCGCGAAGCACCTTGGCCCGCCGCGCGTCGTCGTCATACCAGCCGGCGCCATAGCGAAGCGCTTCGCAGCCGATCTCAAAATACAGCGAGAAGCACTCGCCTTTTGGGCTTCCTTGCCTGCGGAAGCCAATCCACATATGGTCGCGGTAGGGGAGCTTATCGCGGGTAAATCTGGTATCGCGCCGAAGCCTTGATACGGCCTTTGAGGGGCGCACTTCCATGCCCGCGTCCACCTCCAGCGCGGCGGGCGCCAGGCCCTCCGCGAAGGCGTACAGCGGGCGCTTGACGTTTTTTTCGTAGCTCTTGCGGTTTTCTTCGAAGAACTCGATGTTGTTGTTGAAGGAGATCGCCATGAAGAACTCGAACATCTCCTTGGGGAAGCCCTGAAACTCCATTCTTTACCCTCCATGCGGCCCATGCCAAATCCTATTATAAGCTCTCGCCCCCAAAAAGGGAAGCGACGGCGCCCTCTTTAGGGCTTTTGCCCTTAAAAAGGCCAGAGGGCTTCTTTTTTGAGCGTTTTTATGCTATGTTTGGCCCAAGAAACGAGAAAGGGGCGATTCCAGATGAAGAAGACGCATCAGGCAGCCGAGAAATACCCGGGGAGGGCGACGGCAATCTAGCACCCTCCCTTCAAATTGTGGGAGGAATGAGGCCTTGAACAGGGAAGAGATCGCAAAGCGCTGGTATGCCAGCGTATATGAGCAGTTCGAGAACCAGGCAGACGATGTGGACTTCCTGCTGCGCGTGCTGCGGCAAGAAACCAAAGGCCCTCAAAGGATCTTGGAGGTCGCCTGCGGCGGCGGGCGCATTGCCCTGCCGCTGGCAAGGGCCGGGGCACGAGGTCACGGGCTTTGACGCAGACGAGCAGATGCTGCTTCGCTGCCGCCCCAAGGCGCAGGGGCTGAGCCTTCGCGTTTACCGGGCGGATGCGGCGATAGAAGGCTGGGGCGAGGGCTTCGACCTGGTCGTGCTGGCCGGGAATCTGCTCATCAACATCGAAACGCAGATGGACTACAAGGCGGCCCAGGCGCTTTTTGTGCAAAAGGCGGCGAAGGCCCGGCGCCGGGCGGGCACCTCTATTTGGACTTTGACCTGCACCCAGACCCCACGCCCATCTTCCATCGCCTGAGCGAAAGCAGCTATTTTGAGGGGCGCGACGAGTGGGGCACCTTTGGCAAAACGATGAGCTTTGGCAGCGCCTACGACCCCTTGACGCGGCTTTGCGCGGGCGTCAGCCACATGGAGCTTACGACCGCAGAGGGCGAAACCATCGTGATCCCGCGGGTTTGGCATAAGCACATCCCCTCGCAGGCGCAGGTCGAGGGCTGGCTGCGGGATGCCGGGCTTGAAATCGAGAAGAGCTACCGAAACTTTGGCCAAGAGCCCCTTAAAAAGCCCGAAACGGAGCCCGTGCGGGCGACGATTTGGGCGCTGAAGCCCTGACCTCCGCGCAGGGGCTTAAAACGCCAGGAAGGATGCCTCAATCGGGCATCCTTCCTGGCGTTTTGAAGGAGGAGAAAATCTCGGGGTTCGCTTACTCGTAAAGATAGAGGGAGTCGCGGATCATCTGCGTGACCAGCTCTTCGTATTCCTTGAGGGGCAGAGCATCCAGCACGGCGACGAATTCGGCCCATTTGGCTTCGAACTGGTCGGGCTTGGCCTCTACCAACTGGGGCATGTACTCAAGGGTGAGTTCAAGGGCGGTTTCGCCTGCGATCTTGCGCGGATCCGTCGTGTCGATGCGCTGGCGGATCGTGGCGCCGCTCTGGTAGTAGGCATCGTAAGAGGGCTTGAACCAGCTAACGAAGGAACTGTAGCCGCGATCGGCATAATGAGAGAGGAAATCAAGCTCATAGGGCTTGTAGGCACGCTGGACGTATTCCGGGGTGTTGGCCGGGGAGGCGATGGTGCCATTCTCGAAGGGATCAAGGCCGCAATGGAACTGCAGCCAATCGCTGAACTGGCCGATGCCCTGGGATTTGAGGTATTCGGCATCGCGGTACTGCGTCCACTGCTCGTCGCTCTTAGAGAGGCCGCCGTTTGCGTCGTACTGCCAATCCGTGCCCTCAACGCCCCAGTACAGGGCGGTCTGGGCTTCGTCGCCGGCCAAATCGTCGAGGAATTGGAAGGCGCGGTCAGGATCCTTGCAGGCGACCGAAATGCCAAGGCCGGTGCCGCTGTTGAAGCTGCGCGAACCGCGGTAACGCTCGGTTTCAACGCCTGGCAAAACCAAGGCCAGGCCGACCATCGCGCGGGAAGGATCGGTATCTTCGATCACGGCGAAGGCATCCGCCAGATAGCTGCGCCAGTCGTAGGTGGAAATGACGCGGCCGGCGGCGATCTTGGCCTGGTATTGTTCGGCGGTCTGCATGAACATCTCGCTATCTAAGGTGCCAAGGTTATAGAAGCGATTCATCATTTTGACGAATTCCTTCTGGTAGTCCTGGGCCATGATGACCTTGGCTTCGAAGGTTTCAGGGTTGACGGCGACCAGGCCATCGTTGGGGAAGCCAGCCAAAAAGCGGGAGGCGCCGTATTCCAGGCTCGAAGCCCGATGGGCCTCGGTGGGGATGCTAAAGGCAATGTTGGGCTGGCCGTTATAGGTCGGATTCTTTTCGATATAGGCGACGATCGCGTCCTGCCACTCGTAGAAGTCGCTGATCATGGGGTAATCCGCCTGAGCGAGCAGATCCATGGAGGTAAAGTAGGCGGCGGAGGGATAAACCGCATTTTCGGTCGCCTGGCGGCTGAGCCAATACAGGTTCCCATCCTCCTGGGTCGCCAGGGCCTGCTCCTTTTCGGAATAGCACTGGCTCAGGTTTTTTGAGTTCTTCATGTAGTCGTTTAAGGGAATCAGCGCATCCGCGGCATAAAAGTCGCCGGAAGCATCAAAGCAATAGATCAGGTCGGGATAATCGCCGCTGGCGATCAGCAACGAGGCCTTTTGGCGCACGTCGGAGCCTACGAGATCCTCGATTTCGAGGGTTACGTTGGTGATCTCTTGAAGCCGTTTGCCCACGGGGGTTTCCCACAGGTTGTAGGTGCTCCTTGGCGGCATCATGGTCAGGAAAGTAAAGGTAGCAGGCTCCCTTTCTTCAACGGCTTCGCCTGGCTCCTCGGATTCTTCTACTACGGCGGGCGCTTGAGTAGGCTCACTGGAGGCTGGCGGGGGATTGGACGAGGGGGTGCCTCCGCAGGCCGCCAATGCCGTAATCAGCATGGCAAGGGCCAGTACCAAGGCACAGTGTTTCACAATTGACATAGCACATCCTCCTTGAATTTGTCGCCGCGCATTCGCACGCGCAGCCCGGGTGAATCGTTCACATTAGAGGGTATACAGCTTTTTGTGAACGTTAAGATTTCCTCACTCATACTGTAATCGCTTAACAAATAAAAAACAAGAGGAAAAATTAACAAAGTTGTATACAGTGAAAGTCGGTGATTCGAGCGCGCTAGCAAGCATATATTGGGGAATTCAAGGCGAAGCGAACCCGAATTTATGCGCAGTTGCTGGCTTTTCATGGCATAGTCCACTATGAAGCTCTCACCTTAAGAATTCGGCGATGTATACAATATTGCAAAAATTTCTTGTTGTTTTCGGGTTGTTAAATAATTATAGTATGAACTGTGTGGTTTTAACGTTCATTCAAGAAGCGTTGCATATCTTTGAAGCTCGGGTAGTTCGCTCATCTGGGCTATGCAATTCTTTAGCAGGCAATCAGAAAAGGGGGGATATCGCTGTATGACTGCGCAAACAAAGGCTGTGCAGGACCCTTCATCTAAACGCGGTGGAGGCTCGAGTTTTTTGCGTTCCCTATGGCGTCAACGCCAGCTCGTCGTGCTTTCGCTGTCGATCGTTCTCATCATTTTATTCTCGTATGTGCCCCTTTGGGGCTGGCTCATCGCCTTCCAGAACTATAAGCCCTCCACCAAAATCAGTTTTTTTCAGCAGCAATGGGTTGGCATGAAGAACTTCGTTGATCTTTTCAACGACCCTAGGTTTACGAGGGCTTTGCGCAACACCCTTGCGATCGGTGCGCTGAAAATCGTCTTTTCTTATTTGTTCACCTTGCTTTTAGCCGTGCTTCTCAATGAAATCAGGGTGACCTGGTTTAAGCGCACGGTGCAGACCATCAGCTACTTGCCCCACTTTGTTTCCTGGGTCGTGGCGGCGAATCTATTCTTCGTCACATTTTCCCCCGAGGGGGGCATCGTCAACGTGCTCTTCGTGGGTTTGGGGCTCGCAAAGTCGCCGATTTCGTTTATGGGGGAACCCAGTCTATTCTGGGTTATGGTGGCGCTCAGCGAAGTGTGGAAGAACTCGGGCTATGGGGCCATCGTCTACCTTGCGGCCATGACGGCCATCGACCCCGCGCTGTATGAATCCGCCGATATCGACGGCGCCAGCCGGGTTCGAAAGATCTTGGCCATTACCCTGCCATCCATCGCGCCCACCATTAAAATTCTGCTCGTGCTTTCCATCGGCAGGCTTCTATCGGTTGGCTTCGAGCAGGTTTATCTGCTCAAAACGCCCTCCACCACCCAAGTTGGCACCACATTAGAGATCTTCATCTACGAATTCGCCATGAAGTTTTCCATGTACTCCATGGGCTCGTCCATGAGCATTTTTAATTCCCTCATCTCCATTATCCTGATCGTTGGGTGCAACTTCTTCGCGAAGTTCCTCGACGGCGAAGGCATCATGTGAGGGAAAGGGGGAAAAGAAAATGACGACAAAGCTATCTTCCAACGGGCAGGGCAGGCAAAAGCTGGGCAGGCTCTCTGCCCGCACTGAAAATGCCATTTTCGATACGGTAAATACCCTCGTTATGGTTTTTGTGTGCGTGGTTACGCTCTATCCATTCCTCAACACCGTGGCCGTGTCGCTTAACGACTCGGTGGACGCGGTTCGCGGCGGAATCTATCTCTGGCCCCGCGTGCTTTCCTTAAAAAGCTATGAAACGATCCTGATTAAAACCTCCGCAATCCCGCACGCTGCCATGATTTCGGCTCTTCGCGCGGCGGTTGGAACGGGAATCAGCGTGCCGCTTTCGATGATGCTGGCCTTCGTCATGACCAGAAGGGACTATGTCCTCCGCGGATTCATTACAAAGCTGGTTCTGCTGACCATGTACGTTTCCGGCGGTTTGATTCCCACCTTCCTTACCTACAGAGCCTATGGGCTGACGAACAACTTCCTGGTGTATGTGCTCCCAACCGCGATCTCGCCTTTCAATGTGCTGGTCATGCGATCGTTCATCGACGGAATCCCCTTTGAGCTCACCGAATCGGCCAAAATCGACGGCGCAAGCGAGTATCGCATCCTGTTCACGATCATCTTCCCGCTATCGATGCCCGTGATCGCGACCATTTCGCTGTTTGTTGCCGTAAACCAGTGGAATCAGTGGTTTGACACCATGCTCTACTGCTCGTCCAACAAGGGCCTGAGCACCCTGCAGTATGAGCTGAAGAAGGTGCTCGACACGGCCAATTCCATGGTTTCCAGCGACGCTTCCGAGGCGCTGATGGACCAAAACAGCAGCGGCGGCCGCGTAACGACGCAGACCATCCGCGCTGCCATGACGGTCGTTTCTGTTGTGCCCATCGCCTGCATTTATCCCTTCTTGCAGAGGTTCTTCGTCAAGGGCATGACCCTTGGCGCCGTCAAGGGATGATCGATAGGGCGAGTGCCGGCAAGCCGCCGCGAAGTTCCGCGTTCATCCAAGCTGAGTCAGCGCTTCCAAGTAAATTTTTCCCGATTTCACCTGGCGAAATTGGAAGGGCAAATCTTTTTACAAAGGTTGCTTTTTCAGAAAAAGTGGTCTATGATGAAAGCAATATGAGCGGATTTCGCATCCGCTGAATAAACAGGGAGGCAAAGACCATGAATTTCTACACGAAGGAACAAGTCATCGCCCTAACTCCGCTGTGGAAGGGCGAACGTTTTGAAGACGGCCGCCCCACGGTATCCGACGCGATTTTGGAGCGCTTCCGCCACATTATTCTGGAAGAGGCCTGGGACCCGATGAACATGAAATACGGCTTCCCAAAGACCTATCAGATGGGCCTCAAGCGCACCCATATGCAGCCCGAAAAAGAGATCTTGGTTGGCCGCGCCTATACCTGCGCCATGCTGCCCGCGCGTCAGGATCTTAACCAGCTCGTCATGGATTACGGCACGAAGATGGGCTATAAAGCGGGCCAGAACCAGTGGGTGGTCGATGCCCTGCAGCCTGGCGACGTGGGCGTAATCGATCTTTACGGCAAGATTAAAGAGGGCACCTTCGTAGGCGGCAACCTCGCTAAAGCTGTGGCCTACAACACCAAGGGCGGCGGGCTGGTCGTCTGGGGCGGCATCCGCGACGTAGGCCAGATTCGCGAGCTTGACGACTTGCAGATCTATTATGTCGACGACGATGCTTCCGGCATCCGTGACGTGACCCTTTCCACCGTCAACGGTCCCGTGCGCGTGGGCGATGCCACCTGCCTGCCGGGCGACGTGGTCTATGCCACCGCCCAAGGCGTGCTGTTCATCCCGCCGCACATCGCGGAAGAAGTCGTCGCCGAGGGCGAGAAGACCCACTTCAAGGATGAATTCTGCTTCCAACGCCTCGACGAAGGCACCTATCGCATCCATGAGGTGCACTCCGTCTGGCGCAAGGATATTTTCGAAGACTTCCTCAACTGGTTCAAGACCGCGCCGAGCACGCAGAACTTCCAATACCTCAACTTCGACGAGGATCGCGAGCGCATCGAGAAATGGTGGTCCGAGAATTCCGCCGCCAAGAACAATGGCGATTACGTCGTCATTTAATCCACGAGCTGCTCTTGCAAAAACGCGCCGCTCCCCAGACCTGGGAAGCGGCGCTTCTTTGATTTTTCGCTTTTTTGGCTTTTGCCGTTAAAACTTCATCCTAAATGGGCGAGAATAGGCGAGCAATTCTTCATTGCAGTAAATATCTTTACTTTTCTCATAAAAACGGCCTTTCCTCCCTAAAATAGAAGGCGACAATCTTTCTTAAGGTGGGGGGAACCATGCGACTGGACGCTCTCGACTACCTCAAGCGAATGCGCGACCTTCGTGAGGACCATGATATGACCCAGGCTCAGGTTGCGCGCTTGCTGGGTACTTCCCAAACGATGTATGCTCGCTATGAGCGCGGCGTAAACGAACTGCCGCTTCGCCATCTGGTCACGCTCTGCAGATTCTATAAGGTTTCTACGGATTATTTTCTTGGTTTTTCAGCTAAAAAATGAAGGAAACATCGCACCCTTGCCGAATCCTTTTATTACTGCAAAGGATTAGACAAGGAGTGGTTCAATATGAACGCTATGACGAAGCGCGAGCGCGTGCTCAAGGCCTTTAACAACCAAACCGTAGATCGAGTTCCCGTGGGTTTCTGGTTCCATTTTCTCGGTGAAGAGGAGTTAAGCCAGGCGCTGACGCACCCTGAACTCCGACTTCTAGAGCAAAATATTCACTCGCATCAAAAATACATCGAGGACTTTGACCCAGACTTCGTCAAGATCATGTCTGATGGGTATTTTCTTTACCCAAGGGTGAGCGAAATCGAGCCCCAAACCGCTGCGGATCTCTATCGCTTTAAGCCCATCGGCGCCGATCACCCCTGGATTCAGGATCAGGTCAAGATCGTCAAGAGCGTGGCCCAAAAGCTCGACGGCGCCTGCTGCTTCTATAATATCTTCGCCCCTGCAAATATCCTGCGCATCAATATCGGCTACGAGCCTTTCTTCCGCATCTGGAACGAAGATAAGGCGGCCGTGGCCTTTGCAGCTGGCGTCATCGCCGAGGATCTGGCTCTGCTAGCTAAGCTCGTGGTCGAGGAAGGCGGGGCCGATGGGATCTATTTGAGCGTGCAAAACCCCGAAAATCGCATTTCGGCAGCTGATTACTTCGAGTTCATCGCGCCGAGTGACAAGGCGGTTCTCGCCGCTGCAAATGCCCTTACGCCGTATAACATCCTGCATTGCTGCGGATATGGAGATAATAAAAACGATCTGAGCATCTGGAAGGACTACGATGCGAAGGCAGTTAACTGGGCTACGGCCATCGAGGGGGTTTCCTTGGTCGAGGGCAAACAGCTCTTTGGCGGCAAGGCGGTCATCGGCGGGTTCGATAATCGCGCGGGGAAGCTCCTTCATAAGGGGACGAAGGCAGAGATCGAAAAAGAGGTAGAGCAAATCCTCTCGACCGCTGGCAAAATTGGCGTTATCCTCGGTGCGGACTGCACCGTCCCCCCAGATCTTGGCCGCGAGCGCTTCGATTTCGTGCGCAACAAGGCCATCGCCCTTGGCTGACTTTAAAATCGCCCAGAGTCCGGGGGGGCGGATCGCGAGCCGGCTGTTGTTTAAGGGGGGAGGCCTTCCGCGTGGGGGATGCCCG
>JAITTC010000131.1 GCA_031287285.1 Christensenellaceae bacterium | reverse complement strand
CTCGTTTTCTGTTCCCTAAGCCGCCATCGGCTGGCGGCAAAGTAGCTTATTGCACGCTGAAGAGCAGATCGCCGTAGGTGGGCACCGGCCAGTATTTCTTGGCCACGATCAGCTCCACTTCGTCGATGACGGCGCGAAGCGCCTCCATCCCGGCAAAGACCTTGTCGTGTGAGAAATCGGCGAGTTCGGCGCCATCCGTGATCTTCTCGCTGTCTGCGATGGCGGCGATGAGCTGGCTGAGCTTCTCGTCGAGCTTGGTGGCCAGGGCCGAAAGCTTGGTGACCTGCTTTTCTTCCACAACGGTGTCGATGGCCTGCGAAAGCTGCTTTTTGGCAAGGGCGGTCGCAGCCAGTTCCTTGGAATACTCGAGAACGGCGGGCAGCAGGCGCTTGCGGGTGATCGATACCAGGCAGCTGGCCTCAATGGCGATGATCTTGGCGTAATTTTCGAAGAAGATCTCCTGCCTGGAGTGCAGCTCCGTGCGGCTCAGCACGCCGTGCTTCTCAAAGAGCTTGGCGTTTGCCTCGGTTGCAAAGTGCTTGAGGGCTTCCGGTGTGGAGCGCAGGTTGAGCAGGCCGCGCTTTTCCGCTTCCACAACCCATTCGGCCGCGTAGTTGTTGCCGTTGAAGATGATGCGCTTATGCTCCTTCATCGTGCGGGCGACGATATCCGCGATGGCGGCGTTGATATCGGAAGCCTTTTCAAGATCCGCAGCGAAGAGCGACAGCGCCTCGGCCACGATGGTGTTGAGCACGGTGTTGGAGTCCGCCACCGAGAACGAGGAGCCCAGCATGCGGAACTCGAACTTGTTGCCGGTGAAGGCGAAGGGCGAGGTGCGGTTGCGGTCCGTGTTGTCTTTCGGGAAGGTGGGCAGCACGTCCGCGCCGATGGCGATATCGGAGCGGGCCGTGGAATTGTAGCCGGAGCCCTGCTCGATGGCTTCGAGTATGTTCGTTAGTTCGTCGCCCAGGAACATCGAAACGATGGCGGGCGGCGCTTCGTTGGCGCCCAGGCGGTGGTCGTTGCCCGCAGAGGCGACGGAAACGCGCAAAAGATCCTGGTGGTCGTCCACAGCCTTGATGACCGCCGCGAGGAAGAGCAGGAACTGCGCGTTTTCATAGGGGGTAGAGCCCGGCTCGAGGAGATTTTCGCCAGCGTCGGTCGACAGGGACCAGTTATTGTGCTTGCCGGAGCCGTTGACGCCCGCGAAGGGCTTTTCGTGCAGGAGGCAAACCATGCCGTGGCGCGCCGCGATCTTCTTCATGAGCTCCATGGCGAGCTGGTTTTGGTCGGTGGCGACGTTGGTGGTGTTGAAAACCGGGGCCATCTCGTGCTGGGCCGGGGCGACTTCGTTGTGGCGGGTCTTCGAGGGCACGCCAAGCTTCCAAAGTTCCTCGTCAAGCTCCTGCATGAAGGCTGCCACGCGGGGCTTGATCGCGCCGAAGTAATGATCCTCCAGCTGCTGGCCCTTGGGCGGCTCGGCGCCGAAGAGCGTGCGGCCGGTGTAGATCAGATCCTTGCGCTTGAGGTACACTTCCTTGTCGATGAGGAAGTATTCCTGCTCGGCGCCGACGGTGGACTTGACGTTTTCGACGCCCTTTTTGCCCAAGAGGTGCAAAACGCGCACGGCCTGCTTGGAAACCGCCTCCATCGAGCGAAGGAGAGGGGTCTTTTTGTCGAGCGCTTCGCCCGAGTAGGAGCAAAAGGCGGTGGGAATGCACAGTGTATTATCCTTGATGAAGGCGAAGGAAGAGGGATCCCAGGCGGTGTAGCCGCGGGCCTCGAAGGTGGCGCGCAGGCCGCCGGATGGGAAGGAAGAAGCGTCGGGCTCGCCCTTGATGAGCTCCTTGCCCGAAAACTCCATGATGACGCGCCCATCGCCCGTGGGGGAGATGAAGGAGTCGTGCTTTTCTGCGGTGATGCCGGTCATCGGCTGGAACCAGTGGGTGAAGTGGGTCGCGCCCTTTTCGAGGGCCCAGCTCTTCATCGCCGCCGCGACGATGCTCGCCACATCGGGGGTGAGGGGCTTGCTCTGGGCGATCGCCGCCTGCAGCGCCTTGTAGGTTTCCTTAGGCAGGAGCTCGCGCATCGTCGATTCATCGAAGACCAGGCTGCCGAACAACTCGGGGACTTTCGTCATGTGACTTTCCTCCAAACTCAAAATTTTGGTTGTTGACCTTAGAAAAAAAGAAAAAAGACCTGACGAGCATAGACCAATGCTATGCCTCAGCGTCTTTGCTGTATGAATCCAGTATACCCTTGCGAAAAGAGCGCTGTCAACCCCCGGCCAGCCGCTTAATACGGAAATAACAGCGCCGAATGCAGGATGGGCGATGCGATCCTGCATTTTTTCAGAAACATAACAGAGCGGGGCTTCTTCACACATTGACAAGTTCCGCGATTGCCCCTAAACTACTTTTGGGTTTCAGTCGCGAATTTCGGCTTTTGGCCTTCTCGCCTTTGAAAATGAGGTTTTTGGGCCCAATGGCCGAAAATGCAAGGCAGGTTCTTCCCGGAGGCGTTTTGCCAGCGGGCTGATCCTCCAATAAAAAATAAAGCGGGGCCCTTTCCCCTATTACAGGCGCGAGCGTAAAGGGGTTGACGGCCTCTTCTAAGGTTTTATAAGGAGGGTGTTCCATGATCAGAGAGGGGCAAGAACGCATCCCCGCGGGTTGCGCCATTTCGGGCGTCGTTTCGCACGACGGCAAACCCGTCAGCGGCGGCGAGATGATTCGCTCCATCGCCACGATGCACGACAGATCAAACGGCCTGGGCGGCGGCTTTGCAGGCTACGGCATCTACCCAAAGCACAAGGACGAATACGCCCTGCATCTCATCTTTGACGATGAGGCGGCCAGGCTTCGCGGCGAAAAGTTCCTGCTCGAGCATTTCGAGGTGCAGGAAAGCGGCGTCATCCCCACAAAAAAGCACAAAAACATCACCTCAGAGCCGCTGATTTGGCGCTATTTTGCAAAACCCAGGCCCGATAAGCTGCGCGCTTCGCAGCTTGACGAAAAGGAATTCGTCGTGCGGGCGACCTTCGCCATCAACGGCACGATCGAGGGCGCCTACGTCTTTTCATCGGGCAAGAACATGGGCGTGTTCAAGGCGGTGGGCTACCCGGAAGACGTGGGCGAGTTTTACAAGCTCGACGAATACGAGGGTTTTGTGTGGACGGCGCATGGCCGCTACCCAACGAACACCCCCGGCTGGTGGGGCGGCGCGCACCCCTTCGCCCTGCTCGATTCCACCATCGTTCACAACGGCGAGATCTCGTCTTACGACGCCAACCGCCGCTTCATCGAGATGTTCGGCTATGCCTGCACCCTTCTGACAGACACCGAGGTCATCACCTACATCCTGGACTTTTTGACCAGGCGGCAGGGCCTGAGCTTAACCGAGGCCTCAAAGGTCATCGCGGCCCCGTTTTGGGAGAAAATCGAGCGGATGGAAAAGGAAGAGCGCGAGGAGCTGACCTATTTGCGCTCGATGTTCCCAAGCCTGCTCATCACCGGGCCTTTTTCGATCCTTTACGGCTTTACCGGAGGCCTGATGGCCCTGAACGACAGGCTCAAGCTCCGCTCGATGGTCGTGGGCGAGGGGAAGACGCGCACCTATATTTCCAGCGAGGAATGCGCCATCCGCGTGCTCGAGGAAGACGTTAAAATCTGGTCGCCGGTGGGCGGCGAGCCGGTCATCATCACCACAGGCCAAAGGGGGAACTAAAGCATGCCAGGCATTAACTATATCTACCCTGCCTATGAGGTCGCCCGCAACCAAAATCGCTGCATCAGCTGCCGCGCCTGCCAGCAGCAGTGCGCCAACGAGGTGCACCATTACGACCAAGAGCTCAAGATGATGGTCAGTGAAGACGATCAGTGCGTGAACTGCCAGCGCTGCGTTTCGCTCTGCCCTACCCGCGCGCTGAAGATCGAGCCGACCACGAACGCCTTCAAAAAGAACCATAACTGGCAGCAGGCCAAAATCGAAGAGATCTACCGCCAGGCGGCGACCGGCGGCGTGCTGCTCTCTTCCATGGGCAATCCCGAGGATTTCCCGGTCTATTGGGATAAGATCCTCATCAACGCCTCCCAGGTGACCAACCCTTCGATCGATCCGTTGCGCGAGCCGATGGAAGGCGTGACCTTCCTTGGCAAAAAGAGCATCGAGATCAGGCGCGATGAAAGGGGCAGGATCATCACCAAGACGCCCCCGCAGTTAAAGCTCAGCGTGCCCATCCTCTTTTCTGCCATGAGCTACGGCTCCATCTCCTACAACGCGCACGAGTCCCTCGCCAGGGCGGCAGAGGCGCTGGGCACCTTCTATAACACCGGCGAAGGCGGCCTGCACCAGGACTTTTACCGCTACGATAAGAACACCATCGTGCAGGTGGCCTCGGGCCGCTTCGGCGTGCATGAGGAATACCTAAGCGCGGCCGCCGCCATCGAAATCAAGATGGGCCAGGGCGCAAAGCCCGGCATCGGCGGGCATCTCCCCGGCGAAAAGATCAACGCCGAGGTTTCGCGCACCCGCATGATTCCAGAGGGCACCGACGCGATTTCCCCGGCGCCGCACCACGATATTTACTCCATCGAGGACTTGCACCAGCTCGTCCACTCGCTCAAAGAGGCCACGAATTACGAAAAGCCGGTGATCGTCAAGATCGCAGCCGTGCATAACGTCGCGGCCATCGCCTCCGGCATCGCAAGGAGCGGGGCCGATATCATCGCGATCGACGGCTTCCGAGGCGGCACGGGCGCCGCGCCCACTCGCATCCGCGATAACGTGGGCATCCCCATCGAGCTTGCTCTGGCCTCGGTCGATAGGCGCCTGCGCGACGAGGGCATCCGCAACAACGTGTCGCTGGTCATCGGCGGCTCCGTTCGCTCAAGCGCCGATGTCGTCAAGGCGATCGCCCTGGGCGCAGACGCGGTCTACATCGCGTCTGCCGCGCTGATCGCCCTTGGCTGCCATCTTTGCCGCGCCTGCCAGGTGGGCAAGTGCAACTGGGGCATCGCTACGCAGCGGGCCGATCTGGTTCGCCGCCTGAACCCGGATATCGGCTACCAGCGCCTGGTGAACCTCGTTCACGCCTGGGAGCACGAGATCATGGAGATGATGGGCGGCATGGGGATTAACGCGATCGAATCCCTGCGCGGCAACCGCCTGATGCTGCGCGGCGTGGGCCTCAACGAAAAGGAGCTTGAAATCCTCGGCATCAAGCACGCGGGCGAATAACACATAGGGGGAAGAATTCATGCTTAAGGCAATCGTTGGGGTGAACTGGGGCGACGAGGGCAAGGGCCGCATGGTCGACATGCACGCCCAGGAGGCTGATATCGTCGTCAGGTACCAGGGCGGCAACAACGCGGGCCACACGGTGGTCAACCCCTTTGGTAAGTTCGCCCTGAACCTCATCCCCTGCGGCATCTTCAATCCGGCCTGCATAAACCTTTTGGGCACCGGCATGGTGATCGACGCGCAGCATCTCGCCCAAGAAATCGCCTCTTTGCGCGAAAAGGGCGTGAAAATCGACGAAAACAACCTCAAAATCAGCGACCGGGCGGTGATCTGCCTGCCCTATCACGTCCTGATGGACGCCCTGGAGGAAGATCGCCTGGGCGATGCCAAGTTCGGCTCGACCAGGCGCGGCATCGCCTATGTCTATGGCGATAAATACATGAAAAAGGCCATTCGCTTCGGCGATTTAGGCGATTGGGCCGCCCTTGAAAAGACCATGAAGGGCCTGATCGAGTGGAAGAACTTAAGCGTCGCGGGCGTTTATGGCGCTTCCGAGATCTCGCTTGCAGAAACCCTCGACTGGCTCAAAACCTACGCGCTGCCCTTCCAAAAATACGTCGTTGATGCCGGCCGCTTCCTCACCGATGCCGCGAAGGCGAAGAAAGAGATCCTCTTTGAGGCCCAGCTTGGCACCCTGCGCGACATCGACTTTGGCATCTACCCCTACACGACGTCCTCGCAGACCCTGGCAGCCTACGCGCCAATCGGCGCCGGCGCGCCAAACCTGCGCATCGACCGAACGCTGGGCGTGGCCAAGGCCTATTCCAGCTGTGTGGGCGAAGGCCCCTTCGCGGCCGAGTTCTTTGGGCCGGAGGCGCACGCCCTGCGCGAGGCCGGGCACGAATACGGCGCCGCCACGGGCAGGCCAAGGCGCGTTGGCGCCTTTGACGCGGTGGCGACTGCCTATGGCGCCAGGGTGCAGGGCGCTGATTCCATCGCGCTGACCCTGCTGGACGTGCTCTCGTACATGGACGAAATCCCGGTCTGCGTGGCCTACGAAATCGACGGCGAGCGCGTGACCGACTTCCCCTATGGCTCCAGGCTGGGCCGCGCAAAGCCCGTCATTGAAACGCTGCCTGGCTGGAAGGAAGACATTTCGGCCTGCCGCAGCGAAGAGGAGCTTCCTAAGGCTGCCCGTGAGTACATCGCCTTCGTAGAAAAGAAGATCGGCGTGCCGATCGAATACGTTTCCGTCGGGCCTGAGCGCTCTGCTTACATC
>JAITTC010000245.1 GCA_031287285.1 Christensenellaceae bacterium | reverse complement strand
CCCGTAAAAGGCCGCTTTTTCGTGTTTTGAGCATGGACGCTCTCTTGGGCCAGCGTTGACGAGCTCTGCGACGCCCCGGGGATGACAAGGCCAAGCGCCCAGGCGGTTTACGACGCCTTTCACCGCGAAGGGGGCGCAAAGCCCCAGCCTTAACGGGCGCGGTCAAAGCCAAAGCGGCCCGCAAAAGGTCGCTTTTTCATGCGCTCTCGGGGGCCGCTTTCAGCGGGGATCCGCCGCCTTCCAATTCCGTGCAAACAGCCTGTTTGCGGCGTGTTGATGCGGGATGCCGGAGGAATGGCAGTCAAAGACGTACTCCGTGCACTGCTCGATCAGCCAATCATGAAAGAAGGTAAACAGCTCGCCGGACTTCCATAGCCATGAAACCCGCTCTTTTCCCGGCACGCGCTGGATGAAGGGCTTATTCACAAAAACGTGCAGGGCGGCCAGCCCGCCGTCGCTGACCTGCGATTTGTAATTCCCCATGATCTCATCGCGCAATTCCGGCTTGATGTATTCCAGAACGCCGCTTGAATAGAGTATGTCGAACTTTTCCTCCAGGCGGTAATCCCATAAATTCGCCTTGAACGCCCGAAGGGGCACTTGCGCCTTGTCAGCCAGACGCTTTGCCTTCTCAATCCCCGCGTCCGAAATGTCAAACGCGCTGACCTCATAGCCGCAGCGGGCGAAAAACACAGCGTCCTTCCCCTCGCCGCAGCCGATATCGAGCAGCTTCAGCGGCCGCGACGGCGGCAGCAGCTCCAGGACCTTCAGGCACATCGTAGAGGGCTCCAAGCCCCAGAAATATTCTTCCTTTCGATATCGATCTTCGTAGGGCGATAGGTCATAGCTCGTGGCGTCGTAGCCCAGCAGCTTGTCAACGCTGACGTTCAGCAGCCGCGCAAGCGTTGGCAGCAGGCTGATATCCAGCATGGTCTGCTCGGTTTCCCATTTGCTGACGGCCTGGTAGCTGATTCCGAGCTTCGCCGCAAGCTGTTCCTGCGTCAAGCCCTGCTCCTTGCGGCCACGGGCGATGTTCGCCGAGAGTATTCTTTGCATGACGGGGCCCTCCTCCTTATCTATTGCCATACCGTATTATAGCGCGAAGATCCGCGTCGAAAAACAACCGCGCGGTTGATATGGGGCAAAACTCAAGCGGCGGTTGAGTTTGCCGAAACTTTTTTTGCGCGGGAGCTTGACAACTGCTCTCATATTCGATTATATTATCATTACTGATAATGTTAATTGGAGGAGATGCCGCCATGCCCATCGATTCGCTGCTGAGCAGCCTCGGCAATCCGCTTCGGGCCAAGCTGCTGCTCGAGATCCACGCGCGCGGGCAGGCCACCGCCAAGCAGCTCGGCGAGCGCTTCTACGATATTCCCCAGCCCACGCTCTATCGCCATCTCAAAAGAATGCACGAAGAGGGCGTCCTGCGCGTCGCCGGGGAAAGACGGGTCCGCGGCACCCTTGAAAAGGCCTACGCCCTGCAAGACGATCTGGAGGCTGGCGTGCAGGAGATGCTCCAAAAAAACGACGGCGAGCTCTATCTGCGCCTTTTTACGCAGTACATGCTGGGCGTCGCCGCCGAGTTTCAGGAATACGCGGCGCGCCCCGGCATCGACATCCTGCGCGACGGCTCCGGCTTTACGCTGGCGCCGGTCTACGCCACAACCGAGGAGCTCACAAAAACCCTGACGCAAATCGGCGCGCTTCTGCAGCCGCTGCTCGCCAATGAACCGGGCGGCGAGCGCAGGCTGCACAATCTTTGCATCATCACCACGCCGCCAAAGGCTAAACCCAACGAAAAGGAGTGATTCTCGTGCGCAAGCTCATCAACTGGAAGCTCTTCTTCCTTCTGCTCGTGGCCTGCCTGCTCTCGACATGGCTGATTGTGCCCTTCCAACTGGCGCTCAGCCCCCTGCCCGTGGAGGTCCCGATGCCCCTCGTGCTGCTTTCGGCGCTGGTCAACAACCTGATCCTCCTCGTGCCCTGCCTGTTCCTCGGGCTCTTGCTGGGCGGGCGCCTCGGCCTTGGCCTGCCCATTATAGAGGGCGCGCTGCGGGGCGAACCCAGCCTGAAGCGCCTAAAATCCATCCTGCCGATCTCTGTGGGCTGCGGCGCGCTGGGCTTTGCGCTGACCGTGCTGCTCAGCCTGCCGTTTTGGGATCTCACTCTCTCGCTCTTAAAGATCGAAAGCGCGCTTCCGCCCTGGAAGGGCCTGCTGGCCTCCTTTTACGGCGGCATCGTCGAAGAGTCGATGTTCCGGCTCTTTCTTTTGAGCCTTTTCATCTGGATTACGACGAAGATCAAAAGGGCGGAGGATGGCTCGCCCACGAAGCTCGGCGTCTGGATCTCGATCGTCGTGGTGGGCATCCTCTTTGGCCTTGGGCATTTGGGCATCACCAGCGATTTGACCGCGATCGAGGGGTCGGTTGTGCTTCGGGCGGTGCTGCTCAACGGCTCGCTGAGCCTTTTCCTCGGCTGGCTCTATTGGAGGAAGGGCCTTGAGTCCGCGATCATCGCCCACTTCACGGCCGATATCTTCCTGCATGTGCTCGCGCCTATCGTCGCGTCGCTTCTGCTCTAGACAGGGGGAGATTTCGATTTTCGTGCACTCGCAGCTTCGCTGGTTTGAGCCTGAAAGGCCCGATGAGCCGCTCTCGCTGCGCAGCCGGGCGCCGCAAGGGGAAATCTGCCACACCGCGCTGCATTCGGTGCAGGGCGCAAGCTTTGGGCGAACGGTTCGCTATGTTTTGCTGAAGAACTTCGAGGAAGTGCCGCTCCTGCTCCAGGGCGAAAACGGGGCGTGCGCTTCGGCCGAGCATCTGCCGGGCCATGCGGAGGCAGATTTCGCCTTCGTGGCGGATTCCGCGCGCGAAGGCGCCTTTCCGCAAAGCCCAAGGCCCGAAGACGGCGCGATCGAGCGGAAATTTTCCCTTCCCATCTCCCGGGCGATGGGCTCCGGGGAATACATCCTCCTGGCGCTGCTGCTCGCGGACGAGGGCGCGCCCCCCGCGGCAAGGCGCCTGCTCGACCGGCGGCCCAGCTGGCCGCTCCGGGCCATGATCCTGTTCGAGCGCGGCTTCACGCCACCCGCCCTTGGTTTCCCACCCCTTCGAGCGAGCGCCGCAGGGCGCGAGGGGCTGCAAATGGGCCCTTGGCCGGTTCAGATCGGCCGAGACTTCGGCGCCGCAGCCCTTGGCCGGGGCGATACCACGACGCTGCACAAGCTCAATCGGCCGGTTTGCGTCGATTTGCGGCAAGCCGTGGGGCAGGGCCGCCCAATGGGCCTCGGCGGCCTGGGCGAAGAGATTCCGGCCGTGCTTTTGGGCTTTTACGACGGCAGCCTTTTAAGCGAAAAATACCGCTGCAGCATCCCGTTTTCGCGGCCCTGCCTGCTCTTCCCCGAATGGAGGCTTGAGCGCGGGGCAAAGGCCGCGCACACCCTGCAGGTCTTCCTCTTCCTTTACCCCTTGCTAGACCCAGACGGTGCTCCCTTCGAGCGGCGCTTCCTCTCTGGCCAGCCCACGAGCGCCGGCATGACCATCCTCTTTGAGGATTGACGTTCTGACGTTCGCCGAAGCGCCCCAATCGTCATTGCGAGAAGAAAAAGCGACGCAGCCATCGCGATGACGGAGAAAAGGACGCTGGATTGCTTCGTCGTCATTGCGAAGAGCGTAAGCGATGCGGCAATCGCGATGAGGAAGAGGGCGAGGCTGTCTTCTCTTCGTCATTGCGAGGAATGAAATGACGAAGCAATCCAGCAATTACGCCCAAAGCCATGCAAGAGGCTGGCTTCATCAAAGAAGAAGTACGCTGGATTGCTTCGTTGCCACCCGCGAGGAGCGGAGCGATGCGGCCATCGCGATGAGGAAGAGGGCGAGGCTGTCTTCTCTCCGTCATTGCGAGGAGCGGAGCGACGAAGCAATCCAGCGGGCACGTGCAAACGCGCTACAAAGAGGAAATACGCTGGATTGCTTCGTTACCACTCGCAATGACGGAGAAAAGTACGCTGGATTGCTTCGTCGTCATTGCGAGGAGTGGAGCGATGCGGCCATCGCGATGAGGAAGAGGGCGAGGCTGTCTTCTCTTCGTCATTGCGAGGAGCGCAGCGACGAAGCAATCCAGCAGTTAAACCCAAAGGCATACTTCAATCTCTCACGGCAGATGAAGCCAAGGGCGCTGATGAACATCGGCGTTTGCTCGATATACGCACAGATTACGAGTGAAGCCACGCCCAGTTGAATGGGGATTCGGGCCGCATCATGCAGCTTTCGGGCTAAAACAAAGCCAAGAGGGCGGGCCGGAAAACGGCCGGGCTTTTTGGCATTATACAGCCCCAAAACTCCCTGATTATACAGGGCGCACCCCTCCCCCTTCCCTGCCAAGCATAAATTGCCCAGATCCTAAAATTTTCTCCCTTTGTGGAAGGCCAAAGGCCATAAACCGGCGAAGCGGAACCCGTTTAGCCGATTGCACGGCAAAATGGCCGCGAAAGATTCCGAGCGGTATCTTTTTTGTGTTTACATGGCATTCACGTTGGTTTATACTCGGGGTATTCCAGCTTCACGGCCTGCTAATTTGCCGTGGCTTCATGAGGAGGGAGTTTTTTGGGCGTCGTCACGACCATTCAGCGCTTTTCGCTCAGCGATGGGCCCGGCATTCGTTCCACCGTCTTTTTCAAGGGCTGTAATATGCGCTGCGCCTGGTGCCACAACCCGGAAACCCTGCTGGCGCAAAGCCAGCTGCATCTCTACCCCGAAAAATGCACGGGCTGCGGGGCTTGTTTGGCCGTGTGCCCAAGCGGCGCGCGCAGGGCTGGTGAAAACGGCATCGAGCAGATTTCGGCCCTTTGCACGGCCTGCGGAGCCTGCGCGGCCGTTTGCTTTTCGGGCGCGCTGAGCGTTTCCGGCACGGAAATGAGCGTGGAAGAGATTTTGAATGAGGTCCTGCAAGACAGGGCGTATTACGAGCGCTCAGGCGGCGGGGTGACGATCTCCGGCGGCGAGGTTCTCGCCCAGCCGGAATTCGCTCTTGAGCTGCTGAAGGCCCTGAAGGCCGAGGGCGTTTCCACCGCCATTGAAACCAATTTCTGCTTCCCCTTTCCGCTGATTGAAACCCTGCTTCCCCACATCGATCTGTTCATGATCGACCTCAAGCTCCTGGACGAAACCGCCCACAAGCGCTGGACCGGCCTTTCAAACCGGCTCGTGCTGCAGAACATCGAAGCGCTTGACCAAACGGGCAAGCCCTTCATCATCCGCACGCCGCTGATCCCTGGCGTGAACGATAATTCGGCCGAGATCGCCCGCATAGCCGAGTTCCTGTCGGCTTTTAAGCACCTTGAATACTATGAGATGCTGAACTTCAACCCGCTTGGGGCGTCAAAATATAAAAGCCTTGGCATCGAAAACCCCTTCGAGAGCGCAAGACCTCTCGGCGGCGAAGCGCTGCGCGAGCTTTCTGGCGCGGCGGAGATACATCTTACGAAGATTCGACTGGGTTAGGAGGACTCTTCATGCGAAATCGCATCAATACCCTGCCCTTGGGCACGGCCCTTGGCTATAAAGAAAGGCTCGCCATCCTGCGCGAGCGCAAGATCGAAGACACGAAGGATAAGGCGGGCTTCATGAGCTTTGCGGACGGCGACGATTACGGCGCGGTCATGCTGCCGGAGGACTTCCGCTTTGAGTCCATCCCCACGCACAAAAACGGCGGCTATTACGGCTATGAGGGCTTTTCGAAGAACTTCCACAAGCTGATGGCGGAGCATCCGGTGCTGATCGACCCCTGCGACGCCTTCGCGAACCGCTGGATGACCTGCATGACCTGGCTGCGCCAGGGCCGCGGCTTCAATCCGGACTATTCCTTCGACCATTTAAAGCCCCTGCAGGCGCTGTATGGCATCGTGCCCGGCATCGGCGCCGATTCGCATTTCGGCGGCGATTACCAGATCGGCCTGGAGCTTGGCTGGGGCGGCCTGCTCGAAAAGCTCGAGCACTTCCGCAGCCAAAACCCGGGGCACGACGATTTTTACGAAGCTGAGATCCTGGCCATTCAGGGCATTCAGGCCTGGATGCGCCGCACGAATGAGATCACCGCCCTGGCCATCGAAGAGGAAAAGATCCCCGAGCTGAAAGAAAATCTGCGGCAGATGCTCGCCTGCAACGAGCACCTGCTCTTCGGCGCGCCGCGCACGCTGCGCGAGGCCTGCCAATGGATTTGCTGGTTCAACATGGCCTCGCGCGAATACAACCGCGACGGCGCGGGCTGCCAGCTAGACGAAGTTCTGCGCCCCTACTACGAGCGCGACCTTGAACGGGGCGAAATGAGCCAAGACGAGGCCAAGTACTACATCGCCTGCCTGCTGCTCAACGACCCGCACTATTACCAGCTCGGCGGCCTTTCGCCGGACGGGCACGATATGGTCAGCTACTTCTCGTATCTTTGCCTGGAGGCAGCCGACTGGCTCGATTCCTCGTGCAACATCACCGTTCGCGTGCACGACAAGATGGACATGGCCTTTTTGCGCAAGTCGGTCGAGTATCTCTTTAAGAACAAAAACGGCTGGCCCCGTTTCTCGGGCGATCGGGCCCTGAGCGAGGGCTTCATGCGCAAGGGCTACTCCGCGGAGCTGGCCCGCCAGCGCGTGGCCGTGGGCTGCCACTGGATGAGCCTGCCGGGCCTTGAATACACCCTCAACGACTGCGTCAAGGTCAACGCCCTGAAGGTCTTCCGCGTGGCGCTCGACGAGATGATGAAGGAAGGCGAGCGCAGCACGAAGCGCCTTTGGGAAATCTACTCCGGCCACATGAAAAAGGCCGTGGAAGTCACCGCGGAGGGCATCGCCTTCCACCTAAAGTACCAGGTCCACAACCAGCCGGAGCTGCTTTTGAACCTCATCTCGCACGGCCCCGTCGAAAAGGGGCTAGACATCGTAAACGGCGGCGCCGAAATGTATAATATGTGCATCGACGGCTCCGGTATCGCCAGCACGGCGGATTCCTTCGCGGCGCTGGAGCAGCGCATCGAGCTGGAAGGCCGCCTGAGCTGGGATGAAGCCTACGAGGCGCTCGAAGCGAACTTCGAGGGGCCGCGGAACGACTACATCCGCCAGATGCTCAGCGCCTCGCAGCGCTACGGCGGCGGCAGCGACTCGCTGGGCGATATCTGGGGCGTTCGCATCTCGAAGGACTTCTCTGCAGACGTGGTGAGCATGGACGAAGCCTATGCCCCCGTGAAGTTCATCCCCGGCTGGTTCTCTTGGTCGAACACCATCGCCCTTGGCAAGATGGTAAAGGCCACGCCAAACGGCCGGAAGGACTTTGAGCCAATCAACCACGGCGCGAACCCGCACCCGGGCTTCCGGCGCGACGGCGCGCTGACCGCCATGAGCAACGCCATCTGCGCCATTCAGCCGGGCTACGGCAACACGGCGCCCATCCAGCTGGAGCTCGACCCCGGCATGGCCCAAAGCGACGAAGCCGTGCAGAAGATCTGCGATTATATCCTCACGATCTTCGACCAGGGCGCGACGCTCCTTAACATCAACATCATCAACGAGGAGCAAATCCTCGCTGCGAACGAAAACCCGGATCTCTTCCCCGATCTCGTCGTGCGCGTTACGGGCTTCACCGCGTATTTCTGCCTTCTGACGCCGGAATTTCGCAAGCTCGTGGTCGATCGGATTCTGCGGGCCGGCTAAAGCCCGCTTTTAACCACAAAAGCCACAAAAAAGGAGTGAGCTTCCCATGGCTGTGACCATCAAGGACATTCGCGCAATCTGCACGGCGCCGGCGAAAATCCCGCTGGTGATCGTGAAGGTGGAAACCAGCGAGCCCGGCCTTTACGGCGTCGGCTGCGCGACCTTTACCCAGCGCTGGAAGACCGTGGCCCACGCGGTCGAGCACTACATGAAGCCCTTGCTCGTGGGCAAGGACGTATCCACGATCGAAGACCACTGGCAAATGGCCATGGTCAGCGCCTATTGGCGCAACGGGCCGATCCTCAACAACGCGATCTCTGGCGTAGACGAAGCGTTGTGGGACATCAAGGGTAAGATGGCGAATATGCCGCTTTATGATCTCCTCGGCGGCAAGGTCCGCGAGGGCGCGCGCATCTATCGCCATGCGGACGGCAGAACGCTCGAAGAGGTGGGCGACAGGGTGCAGGCCTACATCGAGCAGGGCGTGCAGGTCGTGCGCGTGCAGCATGGCGGCTACGGCGGCAACCATGGCGACGCGGTGCCCCTTTCGGCCCAAAGGCCCGAAAACGCGGTGCATGGTGCCTATTACGACCCGCTGCAGTATCAGCTCTCGGTCGTCAAGCTCTTTGACTACATCCGTAGCCGCTTCGGCTTCGACGTGGAGCTCTGCCACGACGTGCATGAGCATATCGAGCCCATCGAGGCCATTCGCCTGGCCAAGGAGCTTGAGCCCCATCGCCTCTTCTTCTATGAGGATTCCCTTGCGCCCGAGCAGATCGAGTGGTTTGAGATCATGCGCAGGCAGACGCACACGCCAATCGCCATGGGCGAGCTGTTCAACAACCCGCGCGAGATCACCCCGCTGATCGCGGGCAAGCTCATCGACTTCATCCGCTGCCATGTCAGCCAGATCGGCGGGATCACCCCGGCGCTGAAACTGGCGCATTTCTGCGAGGCCTTCTCGGTGCGCACGGCCTGGCACGGCCCCGGCGATACCTCACCGGTCGGCCACGCCGCGGATATTCACCTCGACGTTTCCAGCTGGAACTTTGGCATTCAGGAATGGTCCGGCTTCAACCAGGCCACTCTCGACGTCTTCCCCGGCTGCCCCGAGCAGCGCGGCGGCTACGTTTACCCGAACGCCAAGCCGGGCCTTGGCATCGACATCGACGAGGATCTGGCAAAGAAGTTCCCCTGCTCGGAAGAGCTCCCCTTCTGGACGAATTCCCGCCGCCCCGACGGCTCGCTTTCAAGGCCCTAACGCGGCGCTTTTATGCAAAAACCACCCCCATGCCTTTGGCATGGGGGTGGTTTCGTTTATGGATCGCGAGCAGCATCGCCTCGCTGAACGCTCGGCGGGAGCGAGCCGCTTCGCGGCAGAGTTCGGGCGCGCTCGCTCCGCTCGCGCGCATAGGGCCAACGCCGCGCTTGGCGCGGCTGGCCGCTTCGCTAAACGCTCGCGGCTGCGGCGGCTGCGCCGCCGGTTGGCCCACGGGGCCGCAAGCCGAGCAACTGCGCTAAAGGCAATGCGTCTCTTACCCCATTCCTTCAAAACACGCGCGGTTTTGAGCTGCTGATCGGCCCCTTAGAACCAATGCCTGCCGAAATCCTTCGGGCCCCGAAAGGCAAACTCCATCTTGGCCGGGAGCTGCGCCTTCCAGGCGGGAACCCGCTCGTTTGGAGCATGATCGCTCACGCTGGGGCGCAGGGCATCGCGCCGCCCATCGTCACCCAAAACCGCCCGGTCCATGGAAGCGCCGTCCATCTTGCCATAGCTCATAAAGAAACCCCTCACATTCATTTCTAGCCCGATTTTAGCCCATTTTATGCTTTTTTGCGTCTTTTCGAGGCATGCCTCACAGGCTTTATCCTATGCCAGGCCCGCAAGGTTGTAAAGGGCCTTGGGTCAGGAACAAAGGCGAGGCGGAAAATCGCCCTCGTGGCCTTCTTCACGCAAAGGAGTTTCGGCCGACGCCTAAATAAATTAGGTTATTGCCCCACTACTTTGACATTCAAGGCGGTTTCACATAAACTAATTCCATAAAAAACGGGAGGGGAGCGCTCATCATGGAAAAACTCGATAAAATAGATCGAAAAATCCTTAATCTGTTACAGCAAAACGCCAAAATTCAATTAAAAGTTCTGGCCGAGAGGGTCTTCCTCTCAAGCCCTGCGACCTCCGCGCGGCTAGAGAGGCTTTCGCAGCTAATTTGCGGCTACCAGGCGCGGCTTGATCTCGTGCAGCTCGGCTTTCACGTCACCGCCTTCATCAACCTAGAGGTCGATCCCCGCGACAAGCCGACGTTTTACCCCTTTATCAAGGCCTGCCCCAACGTGCTAGAATGCAACTGCGTCACCGGGCCCTTCTCGATGCTCATCAAGGTCGCCTTCCCCAGCACGGTGGAGCTCGACGATTTCATCAACGTACTGCAAAAGTTTGGGAAGACGAGCACGCAGATCGTCTTTTCGACCTCCGTGGAGCCGCGCGGCATCCTTTTGCCCGCGGAAGACTAGAGCGCCGGGGGCAACACCACGCACCGCCGACGCAAGCCAACGGCTTGCGTCGGCGCCCGGGCCCGGCCTCAAGTCCCCAGACGGGGA
>JAITTC010000090.1 GCA_031287285.1 Christensenellaceae bacterium | reverse complement strand
CGTCTACATCGGGCACGAAGGCGATCATCGCCGCCACGCCCTGCGGGACGGAGCTCGTGGGCACCACATGAATTTCGCGGCCCGCGACCAGCTCTTTCGCCTGCTCGGCCGCCAGGACGATGTTCTTGTTGTTGGGCAAAACGTAGACGACCCTGGCGCCCGTGCGCTCCACTGCCTCCGCAATGTCAGCCGCCGAAGGGTTCATCGTTTGGCCGCCAAGAACGGTTTCATCCGCGCCTAAATCCTTGAACAGGGCCTCGATCCCCTCGCCCGCGCCAACCGCCACAAAGCCGCGATCCTTCGTGATCTTCGGCGCTTTAGGCTGATGGAACTCGGCCGCTTCCTCGATGATGTTGCGGTGCTGCTCGCGCATATTGTCGATCTTGACAGACGACAGCTCGCCCAGATTCAGGCAATACTGCAGCGCGCGGCCTGGCTCGTTGGAGTGCACGTGCACCTTGACGAGATCCTCGTCGCCAACGACCAAAACGCAGTCGCCAATGGCTGAAAGCTCCTCGCGCAAGCGCAAAATCGCGCTGGACGGGTCCCTGTCGGCCAGGTTTTTGATGAAGGTTTCGGTGCAGTAGCCAAATTCGATGCCGGAATCCTCATCAAAGCTCACGTCCGGCCTGCCTTGGTCCTGCAGGGCCGAGATTCGCTGCGCGAGCTCGCCCTCCATGGCCTCCTCGCCGTCCGCCGCCATCTTAAAGCCGTGCAGGATGAGCAAAAGCCCGGCGCCGCCCGCGTCTACCACGCCGGCGGCCTTTAAAACGGGCAGCATTTCCGGCGTTTTTTTAAGAACGAAATCGCCTTGCTCGAGCAGGCCGGTCAGGATCTCATAGACCCCGGCGCCGTGCACTGCGTCTTTGGCCGCGCTTTCGGCCACGGCCTTGGCCACGGTCAAGATCGTGCCCTCCTTGGGCTTCATGACTGCCTTGTAGGCGCTTTCTACGGCTGCCTGCAGGCTTTCTGCCAGAGCGCGGCCGTCGATCTCGGCATGGCCCTCCAGCGCCCTTGCAATGCCCCTAAAGAGCTGTGAGAGGATGACCCCCGAGTTGCCGCGCGCGCCCTTCAGCGCGCCCCGTGCGGCAGCCGCGGCCACATCGGAGGCGCTTGCCCCATTAAGGAGGGGCGCAAGCTCCCGCGCCGCCGAGAGCATCGTCAGCGACATATTCGTGCCCGTGTCGCCGTCCGGCACGGGGAAGACGTTGAGCGCATCGATTTCCTGCTTGTTTTTTTCGAGCATGGAAGCGCCGGTGAGGATCATCCTCTTAAACAGCGCCCCGTCAATTGCGTACAAAGCCAATAAAAAAACCCCCAGTTAAGCGTGTTATTAAACGCGGATGCCCTCGACCGTGACGTTGATCTTCGAAACCGTCACGCCTGCCAGGGTTTCCACTCGGTACTTGACCGTCTCGACCACCGTGGTCGCCACGGCGGAAATCGCCACGCCATATTCCACGATGATGAAAAGGTCGATGACCGCGCCTTCTTCCGTGGTCTGCACGCGCACGCCGCGCCTCATATTCTCGCGGCCAAGCAGCTCCACGATGCCGTCGGTGGCGCGCTTAGAGGCCATCGCCACGATGCCCGCGCACTCAATCGCCGCGTTGCCCGCCACCATGCTGATGACATCCTCCACGATGGTGATCTTGCCTAAATCGGTCGTTACGGTGAAATCCGCTGCCATTTCGCACCCTTCCTTTCCGTTCCGGTTAAGAACCGCCAAAATGAATCCCTTGAAACAATGCAGAAACAATCCTTCCCCAGTATAGCGCATCTTCCCACAAAGTGCAAATGCACCGGGTAAAATGCAGGGCTCCACGCTTCTTTTATGCGCATTTCCGCGCTCTTATACCCGCAGCCTTTCGTGCAGGGCGGCCAGGCAGGCATCATCATCCCGCCAGCTCTCAAGCCCGGAGCCCAAATGCACCTTGGGCTTGGCGGCGCCGTGAAAGTCGCTTCCCCCGGTCACGAGCAGCGACCATTTGGCGGCCGCGCTCCTAAAAAAGGCCGCGTCCCCCGGGGAATGCCCGCTATGGTAGCATTCCAGGCCCTGCAGCCCGAGCTTTTGAAGGTAATCGATCCACTGCCAGAGCGTTTCGCGGCTCAGGCGCAAAAGCCCGGGGTGCGCCAAAACGGGGACGCCGCCCGCCTGGCGGACCGCCTCGATCGCTTCCGCCGTGCTTTTCTTGCGCCTTTCAACATAATAGGGCGCGTTTTTGCCTATATAGCGCCGAAAGGCCTCGGCAGAGTCGCTGGCCGCGCCGTTTTTCACGAGCACCGCAGCGATGTGCGGCCTGCCGACCACGCCCTTGGCCTCGGCGCGCACCTCTTCTTCCGTCACGGGCAAGCCGCCCTCCTTAAGCCTTTGCACCATGGCGCTTACGCGCTCGTCGCGGTCGATTTCCATCTGCGCCAGGAGCTCCTTCAGCGCCGGCGATTCGCAGTCAATGCCATAGCCCAAAAGATGGATTTCGTGCTCGACGCCCACGGTCAGCTCCGTGGCGGCAAGAACCTCCACGCCCCTTTCCCGCCCAGCCTGCAGCGCCCTGGCCACGCCGCCCACCGTGTCGTGGTCCGCAATGCCAACCGCGGTAAAGCCCCCCGCAGCCGCCATGGCGATGATCTCCTCCGGGGAAACGCTGCCGTCCGAGGCGGTGGTGTGCAGATGCAGGTCGATCAATGAAGCTCCCCTCCAAGCCTGAAGCCGCCCGGAACCCGGACGGCTTCGTTTTTCTTTTCGCGATTGGGCCAGCCGCGCTTCGCCGGAAGCGAAAATCCAGAATAAGGCAGGGCTTGCGCCGCCCGCCCAGCCCTTTGGGGTGCGGCTTTCCGCGTGGTTGAAGGGGTCCGCCAAGCCAAAGTCCTCTTCTTGCCCCGGCCCCAGGCCTCGCAGGCGTTATACTTCCGGCTGAATCCTGCCGATCATGCCGCCGCGCGGCTTTTCGAGGTCTTCGCTTGGCTTATCTTCCTGCAAAGGCAGGTAGGCGCCCATCACGCGCAGGAATTCATCCCTGTCGAGCTTCTCTTTTTCTAAAAGGGCCTCTGCGATGGCGTCAAGCTCGCTTCTGTGCGAAAGAAGAAGCTCTTCCGCCTTTTGGGCCGCATCGCCCAAAATGCCGTGGATCGCGTCGTCTACCTTGGCCGCGAGCTGCTCTGAGTAGTTCCGCGCGTGGCCGAAGTCGCGTCCCACGAAGACCTCCTGCCCGCCGCCCAAATAGACCGGGCCGATGCTCTCGCTCATGCCGTATTCCGTCACCATGGCGCGCGCAAGCTCGGAGGCCCTGCTCAAATCGCTGGTCGCGCCGGTGCTCACATCGCCCAGAACCACTTTTTCGGCCGTGTGGCCGCCCATCATCTCAACGACCCGGTCGCGCAGCACCGAGCCCGACATGTAGTGCTTTTCTTCCTCGGGTCTGGTCATGGTGTAGCCGCCCGCCTGGCCGCGCGGCACGATGGAAACCTCGTGCACAGGGTCTGAATTCGGCAAAAGGTGGGCGATCAGCGCATGACCTGCCTCGTGGTAGGCCACCAGGCGCTTATCTCTCTCGGTGATGACGTGGCTCTTCTTTTCGGGGCCGACCTGCACGCGGGTGATGGCCTCCTCAAGCTCCTGCATCCCGATGATCTTCTTCGAAGCCCTCGCCGTCAGGATCGCAGCCTCGTTCATCACGTTTTCAAGGTCGGCGCCGGTCATGTAGGTGGTTCTGCTGGCCAAAACATGCAGGGAAACCTCAGGCGCCAGGGGCTTCCCCTTGGAATGCACCCTTAAGATCTCTTCGCGGCCCTTCACATCCGGGTAGCCGACGGTGATCTGCCTGTCGAACCTGCCGGGGCGGAGCAGGGCCTTATCTAAAATGTCTGGTCTGTTGGTCGCGGCGATCACGATGACGCCTTCGTTGGCCGAAAAGCCGTCCATTTCCACGAGGAGCTGGTTGAGGGTCTGCTCGCGCTCGTCGTGGCCGCCGCCAAGGCCTGCGCCGCGCTGCCTGCCCACCGCGTCGATCTCGTCGATGAACACGATGGAGGGCGAGTTCTTCTTCGCCGTTTCAAACAGGTCGCGCACGCGGGAAGCGCCCACGCCCACGAACATCTCGACGAAGTCGGAACCGGAAATCGAATAAAAGGGCACGCCGGCTTCCCCGGCCACCGCCTTGGCAAGCAGCGTCTTGCCCGTGCCCGGGGGGCCCACCAGCAGCACGCCCTTGGGGATGCGCGCGCCAAGGTCGGTGAAGCGGCCCGGGTTCTTCAAGAATTCGACGATTTCGCGCAGCTCTTCCTTTTCTTCGTCGGCGCCCGCGACCTGCGCGAAGGTCACCTTGTTGCGCTCATCGAGCGTCCTGGCCTTTGATTTGCCAAAGCTCATCATCTTGGAGTTGCTGCCGGCCTGCTGGCGCATGAACATCATCATCACGAAGATCACCGCGCCAACCAGGATGATCGAGGGCAGCAGGGTCAGCCAAATCGGCTCCTGCGGCACCGGCTCGTTGATATAGGTAAAGCGGAAGTCGAGCGAAGAAACCTCGCCGGGGCTCTTGCCCAGGCCGCGGGCCGTCGCATCGAGCAGATCCCTGTTGAAGGACGCGATATCGTTGGGGACCTGCAGCTTAAAATCGTTCAGGCTCACGTAGTTCTTGGCGAAGCTTTCTTCCGGAATCTGGCTGTCTTTCCCCAGACCATAGACGTTATAGGCGCTGATCAGCAGCACCTGCACCTCGTTATCCCTCACCTTTTCGAGGAACTGGCTGTAGTCTATGCGAGTGTCTTTCCTGCCCATCAGGGGCATCATGTAGGAAAGAGCAAAGATCATGATCACGCTCAGCAGAACGAGCGCGTAGGGTACAAAGCTTTTTGCGTTATTTTTAGGCAATGGTTCTCGCCGCCTCCCTTCCATCTCACCAAAGGAAACCTTTTCTAGTATATCACATCTCTCGCTCCAAGTCCCATGGCAAAAGGTGAAATCTTGCTTAATTTTTGGCTTACCCGGCCTGTTTTTTCAGCGGCCGGCGTAAACTGACTCGCTCAGCACGCAGACATCGGGCAAATTTCGGTATTTTTCGGCATAGTCAAGGCCAAATCCCACCACGAAAAGATCCGGAATCTCGAATCCCAAATAGTCGGGCTCGATCTCCACGCGCCTTCTGCTCGGCTTGTCGAGCAGCGAAAAGATCCTCACCGAGGCAGCCCTTCGCACCGATAGGGAATCGAGCAAATAGCGCATGCTCACGCCGGAATCCACGATATCCTCCACGATCAGCACATCCTTGCCCTCGATGCCGTGGTCAAGATCCTTCAGGATGCGCACCACGCCGGTGGTCTTGGTCGAGGATCCGTAGCTGGAAAGCGCCATGAAGTCGATTTCGCAGGGAATCGTGATCCTCTTGAGCAGCTCTGCAAAGACCACGACCGCGCCCTTCAAAATGCAGACCAGCAAAAGCTCCTTGCCAGCGTAGTCCGCGTTCACGCGCGCGGCCAGCTCGTCCATCTTCTTTGATATTTCGCCGCCGCTAATCAGTATGCTCTGAATCTCCTCGCTTGAGTAGTGCATCTTCCTGGCCTCCTCGCCCTTTTTTTGGCCTGTACTCCGCGCGCAAAACCTCTTTTTGGCCTTCTTTCACGGGGAAGGCGGCGCCGCGCCTGAGCCCCAGAACCCATAAAATCTCACCGCCCGCGGCGAGCAGCGGCACAAAGGGGCGATAGCCCCTTGGCAGCTTCTC
>JAITTC010000083.1 GCA_031287285.1 Christensenellaceae bacterium | reverse complement strand
CCTTCCCTTCGTGCCTGACGATGCTTCCGAGCGCATGGCGCGCTGCGAGGAAATCCTCAGCATGCAGGCCCTGGGGCTGGCCACAAGGCTCCACGCAATCCACATGAAAGACGTGGTTCTGGGCCTTTCCGGCGGGCTGGATTCCACCCTGGCGCTCATCGTGGCCATCCGTGCCTTCGACCGCCTCTCTCTTCCCCGCAAGGGCATTCACGCGCTGACCATGCCCTGCTTTGGCACCACGGCGCGCACGCGCTCAAACGCCGAGCTGCTCGCTTCCGCCTATGGCACGGATTTTGGCGAAATCAACATCGCCAAAAGCGTGCTTTCCCACTTTGACGACATCGGCCAGAGCCCAGACCTGCACGATATCACCTACGAAAACGCCCAGGCGCGCGAGCGCACCCAGGTGCTGATGGACATGGCGAACAAGCTAGGCGCCCTCGTGGTCGGCACCGGCGACCTTTCTGAGCTGGCCCTTGGCTGGGCGACCTATAATGGGGACCACATGTCGATGTACGGGGTCAACGCCTCGATCCCAAAGACCCTCGTGCGCCATCTCGTGGCCTTTGAGGCGGAGATCAGCCAGGGCGACCTGCGCGCCTGCTTGCTCGACATTCTCGCCACGCCGGTGAGCCCCGAGCTCTTGCCGCCCAAGGATGGCCTCATCACCCAAAAGACCGAAGACATCGTGGGCCCCTATGAACTGCACGACTTCTTCCTCTATTACTTCGCGCGCTTTGGGATGGAGCCGTCCAAGATCCTGCGCTTGGCAAGGCTCGCCTTTCAGGGCGACTATGACGAAGAAACCATCAAAAAATGGCTCAAAACCTTCCTGCGCCGCTTCTTCAGCCAGCAGTTTAAACGCTCCTGCCTGCCGGACGGCCCGAAGGTCGGCACGGTCACGCTCTCGCCGCGCGGGGACTGGCGCATGCCGTCCGACGCGAGCTCCGCGCTCTGGCTCCAAGGCTTGGAATAATATGGCGCACACCACCATCGGCATCTTCGCCCATGTGGACGCCGGCAAGACCACGCTCTCGGAGCAGATCCTCTACCGCTCGGGCGCGCTTTCGTCACTCGGCAGGGTCGACCATCAAAGCGCGTTTTTAGACCACGATCCGCTCGAAAAGCTGCGCGGCATCACGATCTTTGCCGAGCAAGCCGAGTTTTCGATCGGCAAGCGGCGCTATACCCTCGTCGATACCCCGGGCCACGCCGACTTTTCGGCAGAAATGGAGCGTTCCATCGCGGCGATGGACTACGCCATCCTGGTCGTCAGCGCGGTCGAGGGCCTGCAAGCCCATGCCTACACCGTTTGGGGCCTGCTGCGCGCTGCCAAGCTGCCCGTCTTCTTCTTCGTCAACAAGATGGATCGCGCGGGCGCGGACGCTGCCCGCGTTTTGGGCGAAATCCGCCAAAACCTGGGCGCGCCGGCCTTTTTCTTCGATGATGGCATGCCCGGCGCTCTGCCTTCCGCCCTGATCGAGGAACTCGCCCAGGGCGACGAAGCCCTGCTCGAAGCCTATCTTGCCGGCGAGCGGCCCGAGGTCTTTTGGCGGGAAGCGTTGCTTTCTTCCATTCAAAAAGGGCTGATTTGCCCGCTATTTGCGGGCTCGGCGCTGAAAGGGGAAGGCGTCGATGCCCTCTTGCATGCCCTAGACGCGCTCACCGCCACAAAATACGATGAAAGCGCTCCGTTCCAGGCCATCGTCACCCGCATTCGGCACGATGAGCAGGGCGCCAGGCTGGTCTCTTTAAAGCTTTTGCAGGGCAGCCTGCGCCTGAAGGATTCCCTGCGCCTGCCCAGCGGCGAAATCCACAAGATCAGCGAGATTCGGCGCTATTCGGGCGGCTCCTTTGAGCGGATTTCAGAGGCGTTCGCGGGCGAGCACCTCGCCTTTTATGCCCTGCCTGAGCTTCGCGTCGGCGATGCGCTGGGCGAAGGGGTAAAGCCCGCCGCGTTCAAGCTTTCGCCCTTGCTGCTGGCCAAGGCGGAGCCTCAGGGCGGGCTTCCCCCGCGCCAGGCCCTGCAGGCGCTGCGCCTTTTAGAAGAAGAGGACCCGCAGCTTCGCGTGCTTTGGCAGGAAGAAAGCCAAAGCATTCAAATCTCGGTGATGGGGAAGATCCAGCTCGAGGTGCTGCGCGAGCTTCTTCTTGCGCGCTTTTCGCTCGATATCCGCTTTGGCGAGCCGGAAATCCTCTATTTAGAAACCCTTGCGGCCCCGTCCTGCGGCCGCGGCCATTACGAGCCCCTGCGCCACTACGCGGAAGTGCACCTGCGCCTATCCCCCGGCCCGCGCGGCAGCGGCATCGCATTTAAAGACGAGGCTTCGCTCGATGCCCTGCCCCTTCATTTTCATCGCCTGATCGAAAGCCATATCTTTGAAAAACAGCACCCGGGCGCACTGACCGGCGCGCCCGTGACCGATCTGGTCGTTACCCTGCTCGCCGGGCGAATGCACCTCAAGCACACCCATGGCGGGGACTTCCGCCAGGCGAGCTACCGCGCCGTCCGCCAGGGGCTTTTTAAGGGCGAAAGCCTGCTGCTTGAGCCCTATTACGCCTTCTCTGCCCGCGTCCCTTCCACGCTGCTCGGGCGCGTCTCTTCCGATTTGCGCCAGCTCTTCTGCTCTTTCGAGGCCCCGATACAGCGCGGCGGCAACGTCGAGCTCCTCGGGCGCGGGCCGGTTTCCACCCTGCTCGGCTACCCGGAAGCGCTGGCCGCCTTAACCAAGGGGCTTAGCGTGCTGAGCTTCCGCTTTGATGGCTACGAGCCCTGCCACAACCCGGGCGAAATCATCGAAAAGCGCGGTTACGAAAAGGAAGCCGACAGGGAAAACCCCGCCGACTCCATATTTTGCGCCAAGGGCGCAGGCTATTTGGTGAAGTGGACCGTTTCAGACGCGCACATGCACATCCCCTTTTAGCCTATTGGGTCAGCTTGCGCGTATAGTGCTGCGTCGTGATCTCGCCCTCGCCGTTATCTTGAGCCTCCCAATAGAATTCATGGTCGCCATAGAAGGTGATCTTGCCGCTTTGGAACTGCGTGCTATCGTCATAGCGCACGGTGAGCACATCATCCTTCACGGTATAGGTCATCGGCAAGGGGAACTGCAGGTAAGCGACGGTGCCCGTGCCGTCCTCGTTGAAGATCATGGTGGCATACTCATTGTCTTCCACCCAGTTGCCCAGCAGCAGCGCCGCCGTGGAGTTGCAGGCGCTTAAAGGAAGCGCCAAAAGCAGCAGCGCCAATATCAAAAGCCCCGTTTTTTTCATCGCCGATCCGTTTCGCATCCGTTCATCCTCCCAAGAAATTGGAGTTTGCCGACCAATCCCGGCGCGCTTATCCTATCACGAATGCTCGCGGAGGTCAAACCCCGGTTATTTTTTTATAACGCCATTCAATTTCTTCTTTTTTGCCCGTTTTGCTTTCGACCGCCTCCTTAATGCCCAAGCATCAGACCACAGCACAATTTAAAGAAGGCTGAGATTAGGCGGTTAATTTCAAAGCGCTTCCACGATGGCGCTTCTGCCTTGCTTTGGCGCTCTTCCCTCCATACGCAGCGGCGGGCAGCTCTTGGGGGGGGGAGCGAAAGGCCTGCGAAGCCCGCGTGGAATTGCCCTTGCGCCGCCTTGCCGCCTTTCAACGCGCTTTAAAGCTCCGAATCCGTTGGGCTTTCGATGGAGGGCTTGCAAAACGCAGAATTCCAGACGCACTCTTCGCGGCTGCCCATTCGAGAGACTTCGCCGACGGAGGCCGATTTGGCGCGCGCTTTAACCGGTCAACCGGCTTATGAAGGGCCTTGAAGCCAGCTCAAGCGGGCCGTCACGCGAGGCGGATGCGAATCCGCAGCGATGCAAGTGCGTCAGCGGCCTTCAAAAAACAGCCAAAACAACACCCTTTGCGCCCTTAAACGAAGCCGATTCACGATCCTAAAACGCCGCTTATTCCTGCGAGGCCCTTTCACCAACGGCCCGAAAGCCTCCAACGGGGCGCTTGGGTTGACGGCAGCCCCGATCAATCGGGCGAGAGCTCTCATTTGTGAAGGGCAGCGGGAAGCGGGAGCGTCGAAGGATCGACTTCAATGGTTTTTCTGCGGTGAGCAAGCCGTCTTCAGCCCCCAGTGGGTCGGCCTCTATAGAGCCCATACATCAAGATCCCTGCGGCGACCGCCGCGTTCAGCGATTCGGCACCGCCGCGCATGGGCAGCCGCACGATGGAAGTGGCCTCCGCGCGCACTTCTTCCGAAACGCCTCGCCCCTCGCTGCCTATGATTAAAACGAGCCTTTGGGCCGGCGCTTCATGGGCGAAGAAGTTCTCGCCATCCAGGGCAGAAACCAGAATTTCCGCGCCCTCGGCCCTAAGCCTGCGAAGCTCGGCCGCAAGATCTTCGGTCTGCGCCGGGCGCACGCGAAAGAGCGAGCCCATGGCGGCCCGAACGGCCTTAGGGGCGTAGGGGTCTGCGCAGCCTGGGCCCAAGAGCGCAGAAAAGCCGGTTGCGTCCGCACTGCGCAGAATCGCGCCGATGTTGCCCGGGTCCTGCACCCCGTCGAGCGCCACCAGCGGGTAAGCCGCTTGCCCGTCGCCCGGGATTCGCGCGCTGCAAAGGGCCCGCTGCGGACTCTTGGTTTCAGTGACCGCCTCGAGGACGCGCGCATGCACGGCGTAGGCGCTTTTTGCCTTGGCGCAAAGGGCCATGGCCAGCTCGCTCCCCTCAAAGCCGCTTAGAACCAATGCCGTTTCAATGGTTAGGCCGGCTTTCAGCGCTTCTGCGCAGAGCTTTTCGCCCTCGATGAGGAAGCAGCCGCTGCTTTTGCGCCCCTTTGCGCCCTGCAAAGCCC
>JAITTC010000052.1 GCA_031287285.1 Christensenellaceae bacterium | reverse complement strand
ACCCTCGTGACGAGCGGCAGGCTGGACGCGGAGGGCATCGCCCGCGAGGGCGACGCCTACCATGGCATCGAAACTTGGACGTTTACGCGATAAAGGCCTTGATTTACAGGGGCTTTGATGGAGCCTTAATCCGCGCAGCGCGTCACCGAGCGCATTGGCGCGGATTTGCCGGTGTTTACCCTGCTGATGGAACCCAAAACCCTCGTGACGAGCGGCAGGCTGGACGCGGAGGGCATCGCCCGCGAGGGCGACGCCTACCATGGCATCGAAACTTGGACGTTTACGCGATGAACGCCTTGATTTGCGGGGCTTTGATGGAGCCTTAACCAGGTGGGCAAGAGCGCCGCCCGACCCTACCCCCAGCTATGCGAAGCGCAAGGAGGAAGGGCCGGGCGGCGCTTTGATTTTGGCGGCTGAAACGCGGCACAAAAAATATTTAGGCAGTATATTGACTATTTTGCGCCCGGATGCTATCCTTTCGATTAGACAGCATGATGTCTAACCGAAAGGGGTCGATTCCATGGATGCGGTGCGCGATTTGTTCTTTGCGCAGCAAGCGCTGGCGGCGCTGTTCTCGGTCACCAACAAGCTGCAGGTGGAGGGCGATCGTTTTTTGGGCGATTTAACCATACGCCAGATGCTGGCGGTGCCGGCCATCTTCCACGCGCCGGAGGGAGGGGCCACGATCAACCATATCGCGCGGCAGCTTGGAACCACGAAGCAAAGCGCGAAGCAGATCGTGAGCGCGCTAGAGAAGAAGAATTACATCCTCTCTGCGCCAAGCAAACGCGATAAGCGCGCGGTCAATCTCACGGTCACGCAGGAGGGCGAAAGGGCATTTGCGGCCTGTTCCAAGCGTGCGGACCTGTTTTTGGCAGCGATCTTTCGCGATTTTACGACGGAGGACATGGGGAGTTTGCGGGCGCTTTTAAAGAAGCTGTATCGCTTCGACGGCGCGGGGCAAGAGAGCCTGGAAGAAGGCCCTGGTTCTATCGAAGGGGAGGCTGAAGGCATCCTGCGGCACCACCCCAATTACTTAAATGAGAGGATGGATCGCGATGCATCGGAACCCGATCCTTCATAGGGACTTCGCCCTCGTGGCGATAGGCCAGATCATTTCCATATTCGGCAACCAAATGCTGCGGTATGCGCTGCCGCTTTACTTGCTGAACCAGACGGGATCCTCCGCCCTATTCGGAACGATCCTGGCGGTTTCGTTCCTTCCTATGCTGCTCTTGTTCCCGGTCGGCGGCATCATCGCAGACCGCGTGAACAAGAGGAATATCATGGTGATTCTGGACTTTGGCACGGCCGCGCTCCTCCTCCTATTCTGCCTTTTGCTGGGGAGGATGAGCACCGCTGCGCTGATGGTCGTCATCATGATGCTTCTTTATGGCATACAGGGCGTTTACCAGCCCGCGGTGAAGGCGAGCGTGCCCGCCCTGGTCGATGCCGAGCACATCATGAAGGCGAACTCGGTGGTTGACATGATTAACTCCGTGGCCAGCATGGCGGGGCCGGTGATTGGCGGGCTCTTGTTCTCGGCCCTGGGGCTGATGCCCATTTTGGGCCTAAGCATCGCCTGCTTTTTCGCGTCCGCGGTCATGGAGATTTTCATCCGCATTCCCTTTGAAAGGAGGGAAGGCGCCGGGAACGCGCTCGCCACCGGCCTGGAGGACTTGAAGGGCAGCTTCCGCTTCCTGTTCCGCGAAAGGCCGGTTCTTTGGAAGATATCGTCGATCTTCGCCTCTTCGAATTTGCTGCTCACCTCGCTGGTTTTCATCGGCTTGCCGGTGATCATCACCAAACAGCTGGGCTTTGGCGAGGAAACCGCCGCCAGGCTCTACGGATACGCGCAGGGCATGGCTGCGGCGGGCGCCGTATTGGGCGGCTTGCTGGCAGGCGTGCTGTCTAAGCGGCTAAGGGCAAGCTCCGGCCCGTATCTCCTCATCGGATGCGCCTTGCCCGTGCTCGTCGTAGGGCTTGCGCTGCAAACGCTGCCACCCATGGGGATTTATATGGTTTTATCGGTTGGAAGCGGGCTGCTATTGACGCTGCACACGGTTTTTCAGATCCAGATGCTGACGGTTCTGCAGCTTTTAACGCCCAGGGAGTTAATCGGGAAGGTGATTTCGGTCTTCATCTGCCTCGTGATGTGCACGAACCCCCTGGGGCAGTTCCTCTATGGGTTCGTTTTCGAAAGGATCGGAAGCGCTGCCTATTTGGCCTTTTACGCGGCGGCGCTGAGCATGATCGCGGTCGCTGCCCTTACCCGCCGCGTTTTTAAGGGAATCGACCATTAACGGCAAAAGGCGCGAAGGGCCGCGCCGGAATGAAAAGGGCCTTCAAAGAATGTCGTGCTCGCCCGCATAGATGGCGCGCATTTCCTCGCTGACCTGGCCGCTCGCATCGTGAATGAACAAGGGCGGCAAAAAGCTTGCCCCGCCCTTTGCCAGCTTTACGCTTTCGACCAGCACCAGCTGCGCCGGCCTGCCGGGCGCCGGGTGCAAAAGCCGCACCCGTCTGTTGATCCTCGATATTACTCTATGGGCGAAGCGCGAAGGGCCGCGCCGGAACGGGAAGTGGCTTTAAAGAATGTCGTGCTCGCCCGCATAGATGGCGCGCATTTCCTCGCTGACCTGGCCGCTCGCATCGTGAATGAACAAGGGCGGCAAAAAGCTTGCCCCGCCCTTTGCCAGCTTCACGCTTTCGACCAGCACCAAGTGCGCCGGCCTGCCGGGCGCCGGGTGCAAAAGCCGCACCCGCTTGGGCTCGAGCTTTTCGGCCTGCAGAAGGGCTGCCAGCTCGAAAAAGCGCTCGGCCTGGTGAGTGAGGAAGAAGCCCCCGCCGTTTTTCAGGAGCTTCCCCGCCACGGAAACGACCTGGGGCAGGGTGATGGCGACCTCGTGCCGCGCGATTGCGATGGCGAGGTTTGGATTATGCAGCGAGCCGCCGCGCTTGCCATAGGGCGGATTGCAGACGACCGCGTCAAAGCGCCCATGGCCAAAAAACGCGGGCGCGTCGAGCATATCCATGGGGTGCACGGCGATGCGCTCCCCAAGGCCGTTGAGCGCCACCGAGCGCGCAGCCATATCCGCCGCGGCCTTTTGGATTTCCACCGCGTCAAAGCGGTCAAGCGGCCTTCGCGCGAGGATCAAAAGGGGCAAAATCCCGGTTCCCGTGCCAAGATCCATCCAGCTGGAGCCCTTGGGCGCATGCGCGAAGTGCGCCAGCAGCACCGAATCGGTGCCGAATAAAAACCTGGCAGGGTGCTGGAGTATCCGCAGCCCTGCCGTTTGCAAATCGTCGATCCTCTCGCCCTCGCGAAGGTAGTTCTGGGGCGTCATACCCGAATATCGGCTGCGGAATCGCGGCAGCCGTTGAAGAAAAGCCACCAGCGGCAAAGATTCACGATGCTGTCGCCGATGATCTCCATGCGGCGCGCCAGCTTATAGGCGCTGAGCACCGGGGCGGTTTTTTCGCAATCCCTCGCGTCCATTCGGGTGCTGCATTCGCGGGAGATCTGCTCGTAGGCGATGTCGATCTCGTCGTCCATGGCGATGGTTGCGCCCAGGATCTCTTCATCGCCGCGAATCGCGGCGCCAAGGGCCCCGTCGAGCATGGCGACGGCGAGCTGCCCCATGTGGAAGATATCCTCCTCAAAGAGGGCGATCTCCTCGTCGGCCTTCAGGCAAACGTGGCCGATGCCGGTGCATTGCGCCGAGATGCGCAGCAGTTCATCCGCCATGTGCGTAAGGAAGAACAGGTTGCGAAGGTCCGCCGCCAGGGGGCTTTGCGTGGCCACGACGCGCACGACGCGCTCGTTGAGCTTCATACGGGCCTCGCGGGCCCGCACGTCGTTTTCATAAAGCCTTTCGATTGCCACGAAGTCGCGCCGATACCCGGCGGTGAGCATTTCGGCCAGGGTATCGCATACGAGGTTCCCCAAGCGGAAGACATCGCGCTGCAGGTCGCGCAGTTCCTGTTCAAACATCGTTCGCATTTTGTGGCCCTTTCTTTGAAACGCTTAAATTAAAGGGAAAGCGAGACTTTTTCGCGGTAGCGGCCGGTGAGGTAATCCTCGGTCTGCCTTGCGCGCGGATTGGAAAAGAGCTCGGCGGTTTCGCCGTATTCCACGATGCGCCCGTCGATGAGCAGAGCGGTTTCATCCGCGATGCGGCCCGCCTGCTGCAGGGTATTGGTGGCCAGCAGGATGGTGCAGCGCTTCTTGATGCGGCACAGCGCCTCTTCCATATGGGCCGTGCCCGCAGCGTCCAGCGAGCGGGCGGGCTCGTCGAGCAGAAGGAGTTCAGGCTCCAGGGCCAGCGCGCGCAGGAAGGCCACCATCTGCTTGGCGGGCAAGGGCAGCGATTCCGCCCTTTCGCCAAGGAGGGGGGCGTATTCTTTCGCAAGGCCCATCTGCTCCAGCGCGCTTTCGGCCAAGCCGCGAAGCTCCGCCTCCCCGCGCCTGCCCTGAAGCCTGAGGCCGGCGACGATATTATCGAAAACCGAGCCCCTGAAGAGCACCGGCGTGGGCGGCACCATGCCGATCACCCTCCGCAGGGCGACCGCGTCCTTTAAGAAGATGCTTTCGCCGTTTAAGAGGATATTGCCGCAGTAAGAGGCGCCTTCTTCGTCTGCCATTCGGTTGATGGCGCGCAAAAGGCTGCTCTTGCCCCCGTCCTCGGGGCCGATCAGCGCCAAAATATGCCCGGGCAGGATCTCAAGGCTCAAATCGAGCAAAACCTCTTGGCTTCCATAGCGGAGGTTCAGGCCTGAAACGCTGAGCGCTGCGGGCATCCCTTTCAACTCCCTTTCCGTGTGGAATCAGCAGAAGGCGTAAAGTCGCTGCGCGAGGAACCATCCCAGCGGTGAGAAACGACCAATCGAAGCGCGCAAAGGATCAAGGCCAGGAGCAGCGCCAGCAGGAGCGAATCCTCCCTTTGCAGCGAAAACAGCCGGTAAAGCTCCAGCGAGAGCATGTTCCCCTCCGGCACCGCGCCATAGAGCATCAAAAGCGCGGTCGCTTCGCCCAAAATCCGCTCGGTGCAAAGCACCAGCGCTCGCCCGAGCGCCCCGGCGGCCCTTGGCGCGACCAGGCGGAACAGGATCGAGCTGTCGGTCGCGCCGAGCATCTTCCCCGCCTGGCGAATGGACTTAGGCACCGCGCGCAGCGCGTCTTCAAAGCGAACGGTGAGGGAGGGCAGCACGAAAAAAATCAGCGTAAGCGCAGCGGCCGGCACGCCCTTGCCCAGGACCTCAGCAAAGAGTAGCCTGGCCAAGAGGCCAAGGAACACAGCGGGCAGCCAAGAAAGCACGCCGAGCGTCGCCCGAAGGCCCCGCAGCCCCGCGTGGCGGTAGCTTCTGGAGGCGATGAAAAAGGCGATCGGCGCGACGAGAAGCAGCACCAGCGCAAGGGTTCGCAGGCTGAAGAGGAGATTTAGCCCAAGGCCCGAAAGCATCGGCCGCCCCTTAAGAAAAAGGGCCGCCGCGTCAAGGCAAAGGCGCAGCACCGGCCAAAAGAAGAGCCCAAGCGCCAGCAGCGAAAGCAGGGCGCAAAGGCAGAGAAAGCAGAAATTCAGGCACTGTTCTCTGGTCATCATGGCGTTTGCAGCTCTTTGATGGAAAAGCTCAGCGAATAGACCACGCTCAAGGGGGCAAGCAGCATGAAAAGATAGGAAAGCACCTCGGGCAGGCCGCTTCCGGCGCCCAGCGCGCGCATCAGCGCGGTGGCCAAAGTGCGGGGCCCTTCTTCGAAGAAACTCAGGGCGATCAGCACCGCCACGCCTTCGCTTAGACTTCTTGACAGCGCCCGCAGCGCGGGCAAGGCCAGATCCCGTGCGCTGCTCGGCAGCAGGAAGCGCAGCACGCTTTGGTAGGGGTAGGCGCCGAGCGCCTTGGAGGCTGCCAGCAGGCCGTCGGTGCGCGCCGGCGAGAGGCAGGGGAGGATTTCAGCCGTGAGCCTTGGGATCAGCATGAAGCAGAGCGTCAGGCTCAGGCCCCAAAAGGCGCTTGGCGCGGCGGGGAGGATGTAGCGGCAGCCAAGAAAGCCCATGACCACGGCCGGCACGGCGCCCAGAACCCAGCAAAGCCGGCCAAGCCCGGCGCGCAGGCGATTGGGCGCAATATAGAGGATGAATAGGCAAAAACCAAGCGCCAGCAAAAGCGCGGCGCAGGCCCCAAACAGCGCGCTTAAGGCGGTGAAGCCCAAAAGCCGCCAGAGCAGCGCCAGCAGCGAAGCAAAGCTCTCTGCCGCGCCCTTGGCCCAAAGCGTGGCCGAAACGGAGGCGCAAAGCAGAAAGAAACCCGCGGGGAGCAGAAGATAGGCGGCGCCGAGGCGCAGGCCGGGCGCCCTCTTTTGCAGAGCTTGGTTCATTCGCACTTCCTTTTGCCGATTCGGGGAGGCGGGCCCGCTTGCCCGCAGCTCATCCTTATTAATATTAAGGACTGCCCCCTTTTTCGCAAGCCGGGGGAGGTTAAACTGTGGTAAAATAAGCTTGGCTTTGTGGTAAAATCGGCCTGGGCACGGCGCTATTTCCGCGGCAGCACGGAATTGCCGCGCAGCGGCCTAGACGTCGCGTTAATATTTTGATTCCGGCGATTGCCGATGAAGCCTTTGAGAAATTCCCCATCTTGTGCTATACTTTTTTGCATAAAAACGTGAAGGAGCTGATGAAGAAATGGAAAGGGGCAGCCTGTCGATCCACGCGGAAAACCTATTGCCCATCATCAAGAAGTGGCTGTATTCAGATCAAGATATCTTCGTGCGCGAGCTTTGCTCAAACGCCGCCGATGCAATCGCCAAGCGCCGCGCGCTGGGCCTCATGGGGGGCGAAGCGCCGCGCGTTGAAGTGATCGTGAACAAGAGCGAAAACACCCTCTCGTTTATCGATAATGGCATTGGTATGACGGCCGAAGAAATCAAGAAATACATCAACCAAATCGCCTTTTCGGGCGCGAGCGAGTTTTTAGAAAAGCTAAGCGAGAGCGGCGAGCAGATCATCGGGCATTTCGGCCTTGGCTTTTATTCCGCCTTCATGGTGGCCGAAAAGGTGCGGATCGAAACGCTGTCGGCGCAGGGCGGCCCGGCCGCCGCTTGGGAGAGCGAGGGCGGCATGGAGTACGCGATGGAGGAGATTGAGCGCGCTTCGGTCGGCAGCACCATCAAGCTATACCTAAACGCGGAAGCGAAGGCCTTCCTGGAGGGCCCTGCCATGCGCGAGCTCCTGCTCAAGTACTGTTCCTTCCTGCAGGTGCCCATCTATCTGCGCGAAGAAGGCCCGGAAGAAGCGAAAGCTGGGGAAGAAGCAGAAGAGGGCGAAAAGGCCGAGGAAAAACCGGTCAATACGCCAAGCCCGCTCTACACAAAGCAGCCCTCTGGCTGCACAGAGGGCGAATACAAGGCCTTTTACCGCGAAATCTTCATGGACTTTGAGGAGCCCCTCTTTTGGATCCATCTCAACGTCGATTACCCCTTCAATCTCAAGGGGATTCTCTACTTCCCGCGCGTGCGGCCAGAGAGCATCGGCAACGAAGGGCAGGTCAAGCTCTATTCCAACCAGGTCTTCGTGGCCGATAACATCAAGGAGGTCATCCCCGAGTTTTTGCTGCTGCTCAAGGGCGTGATCGACTGCCCGGATCTGCCGCTGAACGTTTCCCGATCGTTTTTGCAAAACGACGGCTACGTCAGGCGGATTTCGGACTACATCACGCGCAAGGTGGCCGACCGGCTCACCGCCCTGTTTAAGGAGGACCGCAAGGCCTACGAAGGGTATTGGGACGATCTTCATTTCTTCATCAAATATGGTTGCATCCGGGACGAGAAGTTCTACGAGCGCATGAAGGACTGCCTGCTCTACCAGACCAGCAAGGGGGAATCGCTCACTCTGCAGGAGGTTTTGGAGCGCGCCAAGGAAGGCCACGAAAACCAGGTCTTTTACGCGCCGAACCAGCAGGGGCATTCCCTGGCGCTGAGCCTGTATGAGGGCATGGACGTCGTTCTGCTCGGCACGCCGATCGACAACGCCTTCATTCAGCAGATCGAGGGCAAAAACCCCGGGCTTCGGTTCATTCGGGTGGACTCCCAGCTCAGCGACGCGCTGAAGGGCGAGGGCGAGGTTTCGGCCGAGGACGCCTCCGCGCTCGAAACGCTCTTTAAATGGGCGCTGGGCGACGAAAGCGCACAGATCCGCGTCGAGCGCCTACGCGAAAACGCCCTGCCGGCCCTGCTTTTGCAGGATGAGAATCTGCGCCGCTATGCGGAGGCCATGCGGCTCTACGGCGGCTCTATGCCGGACTTTCCAATCCCCAGCACCTTGGCGCTGAACCTCGCGCACCCGCTGGTTTCGGGGCTCGTCGGCCGCGAGCAAAGCGACGATACGAGGGCGCTTTGCCTTGAGATTCGCGACCTGGCGGAGCTCTCGCTCCAGCCGCTGATCCCAGAGAAAATGACCGAGTTCCTGCTGCGCACCACGGCGCTGCTGGCCAAGCTGATCTAAGGGGCAGCAGAGGCGAAAGTTGAGCGAAAAAGGCGGAAAATAAGGCCTGTCAGAAAGGAATGCTCAATCTTTAAGGCCGGCCAGCGGCTGGGCTGGCGCTTTAACGGCCCTCTTCGCCACCCGCGAGGAGCGTAAGCGATGTGGCAGGTTGGTAGGGCCGGCCAGCGACTGGGCAGGCGCTTTAACGGCCCTCCTCGTCATTGCGAGGAGCGTAAGCGACGAAGCAATCCAGCAAGTATGCGCAAAGGCTGCATCAAAAAGGAGGACGCTGGATTGCTTCGCTGCCGCTCGCAATGACGAGAGGCCCTCCCCCGCGCGGTCGAGGATAATCTGGATGGCTTCACCGTCACTGCGAGGAGCGTAAGCGACGAAGCAATCCAGCAAGCATGCGCAAAGGCTTCTTCAAAAAGAAGGGCGCTGGATCGCTTCGTTGCCACTCGCAATGACGAAAGGCCTTCTCCGCGCGGTCGAGGATGATCTGGATGGCTTACCGTCATTGCGAGGAGCGGAGCGACGCGGCAATCGCAATGACGAAAAAAGGGCGCATAGCGCTCTGTGGGCAGCGGTTGCCGTGTGCGACACCGCCTCCGCATGCGGCAATCGCAATGACGAAAGGGCCTTCTTCGCACGAGCGGGGAGGGCCCTGCTTTCCCTGCCGCTTACGCAAAAAAGACCTCGTAGAGGCCTTTTTTGCTGATGTTTTCTACAGGAAGCGCACCGACGCGGCAGCCCTCTGCAGCAGATCGCGCTCTTCCTCGGTTGCGCCGCGGCTAAAGAGGAACACGAAGTGATACAGCCTGCGGTTTGGGCCCTTCAAGATGTAGTGCCGCACGCTTTGGCGCAGATCGGCCCCATCACTCACCTCATAGCGCAGCAGGGAGGCGCCGCTTTGCCCTAAAAAGAGGGCCTTCGTTACCGTTAGGTCATAGAGCTTCGCGCCCTGCGCGGCATAGCCCGTCTGGGCCGCCTCGGCAGAGGCATAGGCTGAATCCTCCGGCTCAAAGCTCCCCCCAAGGGCGGAAAGAATGGTCAGCACAGCCTTGGGCTCGCCGCCGCTGCGGCCCGGCCCGCCGCGCGATACGCGGCGAACCCCCTTGGGCAGGATGCTCAAGTTAAGTGCCCCCGCCTCCTTTTCAACAAGGAGATACTCGGGCTCCAGAAGGCTCAGGCCAAGGCCCGGGTAGGCGTGCCTTTCGCCCGGAAGATCGGAAGCGCCGCCCGCGGAAAAGAAGCTGAGCTCCGGCCTTTTATTCCCCGGGAAGGGCTGCGCTCTAAGCGCGCGCAACCCAAAGGGCGAGCCTTCGTCGGCCAGGACGTCGATGAAGACGAAGCCCAGGGTTTGATTCGCGGCGCTAAGCTCAAGCTCCAGGCGAACCTCCCCTTCCCTTTCGCCCTCAAAGACTCCCCGCGCCGTGAGCAGGCGCAGCGGGAACCTTTCGCCCTGGCCCGGCAGGAAGAGAAGGCCGCCGTTTTTTTCGTCGTGTTCAAGGCCTGAAAGGCCGGTTGGTTCCTCGCCGCCAAAGAGCGCCTTCAGCGCGTTCAGCTCGCCGTCCTCGATGAAGATCCGGCCATCAGGGCTTTTTTTTGCGGCATTTTCGGCAAAAAAGGCATAGTCTATGCTAAGCAGCCGGCCCAGGAGCTCCCCGCCGCCCGTGAACGCTTCGCCAAGCTCGATTTTTTGCCCTTCTCCCAGCGCCTTTTGCGCGACCTGGCGCAAATAGGGCCCTGCGGCGTCGAGCTTTTCGAGCTTTTCGCCCAAGAGAGCGCGGGCCTTTTCATCGGCCAGCGCATCAAGAGAAAAGAGGCTCTCGTAGCTTTCTTCCAGGGGGAAGAGCTTGCGTGTCAGGCTCTGACGGAAGGCTGCCGCAACCCCGCCGCTGAAGTTTTGCGCAAAGGCGCTTTGGCTGCTCCCGGCGGGCAGCAGTGAGCAGCCGCTCAGGGCAAGGCAAAGCAGCAGCGCTAAGGCTTGCGCCCCATTTTTCTTTCGCATCACGCTCTGTGGTTCCTATTCCCTGTATTCCCCGCCGGAGGCCCAGCTCTCGTATTCGATGAGGTTCATATACATGCGGGCGGGTTTCACGCCGGTCTTTTTCTCGAGCAGGGCGCTGATCTCGCGCACGAAGTTTTGCTTATTCTCTTTCGGGGCGGCGTGGAAGAGCCGCACTTCGAGGTTCAGAGCGGGCGAAGCGTCGCCCATCTCGATGTAGGAGCCGCTCACGATGTCCATCATGGTGTTTTCGCGGGTCTTGCCGGGGAGGAGCGGCATGAGCCGCCCAATCTCCTCGCAAAGGGCGTGCTTTTCATCGGGCGAGAGATCGCGGTTTACGCTGAGCTTCAAATAGGGCATGGGAAGGCCTCCTTTTAAAATGGTTTGCGCGTTATGGGTCTAGCCTCAGGCTGCCTTTCACGGCGGAAAAGAGCTGAAGCGCGCCTTCTTCTTCATAGATGGGGTGAATCACGGCGGCGAGCACGGTTTTTTCGCCCAGCAAGGCCGTTTCCATGCGGCAGCTAAAGCGGTTGCCCTCGCCGGAGCCAAAGTCAAAGCTGACGGAACCGTCTGCGGCGGGCTTATTGCCGCCGGGCAGTTCATCACCTGCCAGGGCCTGCCGCGCCGCGGCAAAAAGAGCCTCGCCAGCCTCTTCTTCGCTGTAGCCAAGGGCCAGGCTCTCTTGCAGGGCGGCGCTCACATCCTCAAAATAGAGGCTGATGCGGTACTTGCCGTCGCTGAGCAGCAAGGCCTCGTTGTTATCTGCCTGAACCAGGAATTCGGGGTGTGAAACGCGAAGGCCGCCGGCCGCGCTTTCGGCAGAGAACAGGCCGGCCTCCGTGAAGGCGTAGCTCGGCCTTTCGGTGAGATGCGGCAAAAGGAGCACGACGCAGGCCAAAATGGCCACGGCCAGGGCGGCGAGCGAGATGGCGCGCAGAACCTTGCGCACCGGCGGGTAACCCCGCTCAGGGGCTTCCGGCAAGGGCGCTTCCTCCACCCGCTCTTCTGGATTTTTGGCAGGCCCTTCGGCCGCTTTTTCTTCGGGCGCCTTGGCAGGCGCTTCCTTGGGCTCGAGCGTTTGGGCTTCCGCGTCTATTTGCGGCGGATCGGCGGCGGGTTTTTCAGCTTCCGGCTCCGCTTCCTGCTTGACTTCATCCTCGGCCAAGTAAAACACTCCCCAAATCATTCTTTATCTGTAGTGTAGCATAAGCATACCAGAGGGCGGGCGCAAATGCAAGCCGGGGCCCCGCTTTACCAAAAGCTAACCGCGCCTGCGCCCGGCCGGCAACACAGCCCCTGGTCATGCTCGTTTGTATATAAAAGCCTATGGAAAGGGAGGAAGCCCCATGCGCACGCAGAAGCCCCCTCGCCTGATCGCCCTGCTGCTGGGCGTTACGCTCTTGCTCGCCGCCTGTGCGAAGTCTCACGCGGCGCCGCTAGAATCTTCGGGGATCGAGCTCTTCCGCCCCCTCATCGAGGAGCACATGAAGAACATGGACGCAATCGCAGACGAGCGGATCCCGGGCATGAAGGAAATGCGCGAGCAAGGCCTTTCGCTGGCGGGCATCGACGCGCTCCTCATTCGGCAGGGCCAAGGCTACCCGCTCCGCCTCGTCATCCTCTACACGGTCAGCGGCCATGTGGAGGATTTCAGCCCGCTCTACTTCCTTTATGAATGCGACGAGAGCGGAACCGCGCGGCAGGAGCCCGAAATCATCAGCGGCGGATGGGATTACGGCCAGTTCAGCCAAAGCGCCAGGCTCTATCGCTTTAAGAAGGATGGGAGCGTTCGCTTTGCAGCCACAGAGCTTCGCTTCTGGCGCGAGAGCGGCGATGGCTTTTCGCTCCTGGAGCTCGACCCCAAAACCCTGGAGACGACTGGCGTGCTCCTGAACGAGAGCCTGCCCGAAGCGTTTTATGGCACGGAATACGAGGGCTTTCCAAGCGCCTATGCGGCTGCGGAGGCGCTTTTCGGCGAGGAGCTTGCGCCTTACCTGGCGGCGCAGGGGATTGAGCTTGAGCCCCTGCGCGTGGAGGGCGCAAGGCATATTCAGCCTGGCGCCAGCTGGGCCAGCCTATCCTTTGAGGAGCTGCCGTAAAGCGGCGTATCCCGCTGATTCAGCCAAAAAACCCGGCGCCGCACACCTTTCGCGGCTGGCGGCGCCATCCTCCTTGCCCAGGCTGCTTCTGCCCGCCGGGAAATCCTCCTTTGCGGCGAGCGGCCCGCAAAATCCCCTTCCGTGCGCCCTTCGATGCTCCGCGCTGAACGCCCCGCATGGCCGCGCCAGCGCTCCTTCGCTTTTGGGGGCGATAGCGCCTCGGTCTGCCACGGCCGGCCCTCGTCTATTCGGCGGGACTTAGGCCCTTCTTAGGAGGGCGCTCAGCGGCAGTTCGCTTCAAAAACGAAGCTCGGCGGATCAGACGCGATTTTGCCCATGACAACCTTTGGGGGCTGCGTGGAATGTCACTGCCTTTTTTCTCGCTCAAAAATCCTTGATTCGCCGCGCGAAATACGAGGGTGCTGCGGCTCAGGCCGTTGCGAAGAAAGTAAAATTATGATATAAACGGGGGGAGGGGAATGGAAGGCGAATCCTCTTGCGGAAAAAGAAAGGGCAGGGGATGGAACCATGGAAGTCGGGTTTTTCTGCGCGCTAATGCTGAATTTAGTCGCTCTTTTTTGCCTTTTCGTTTTTTTCGCCGGGCTGAGGGCGCCTGAAGGGCCGCTCGGCGAAGAAGGAATCTCGTTTCGAAAAATAATTGCGGAAAAATACCCCCCCCCTTTCCAATCCATATAATGGGAATGTTAGGGCGATAAGCGGCCTGCAGGCGCAGGCGGGAGTTGCTGGGCGCGAAGGCCTTTATCGGCCGGGCGAGCGGAGCCACCGCGCGCTGGAGCGCATCCGCGGGATGCAAGGGCTCGATTTTGAGTATTATTGCGGGGAGTTGCTCCGGGCGCTGGGCTACCTGCAGGTGATCGTCACGCGGGCGAGCGGCGATTTTGGCATCGATATCACGATGGAAGACGCTGCCGGCAAGAAGATCGGCGTGCAGTGCAAGAACTGGAAGGGCACGGTCGGCTTTCAGGATGTGTGGAAGACCGAATCCGGCAAAAATATCCTGCACCTTGACGAGGTGTGGATTATAACCAGCTCGAGGTTTACCAAAAACGCTTACACGGCGGCCAGGGAATTGGGCATCCATCTTTATGATGAGCAGCGTTTAGTCGGGCTGATCGACGAGGCGCGGCGAAATTATGAGCAGGAGCAGGAAAAGCGCAGGAAGGAAGAAGAGGCGCGAAGGGCCGAGGAAGAGCAAAGGCGCGCGGCAGAGGCCGAGAGGCAGCGCAAGATCGAGGAAGCGCATCGCCTTGCGGCGGAGCAGGCGCGGAGGGTGGAAGCGGAGCGAAGATGGGCGGCCGAAGCGCCGCAAAGGGCCGAAGAGGAACGAAGGCGGGCGGCAGAGGCCGAGAGGCAGCGCAAGATCGGGGAAGCGCATCGCCTTGCGGCGGAGCAGGCGCAAAGGGTGGAAGCGGCGCGAAGATGGACGGCCGAAGCGCCGCAAAGGGCCGAAGAGCGGCCGCGTCAAACGATGGATAGGGCAGCCCATGCCGAGAGGGCGCAGTTCCCAACGATGCAGGAACTCGACCGCAAATTCGGGGCCTTTGAAGAAAGAAGAAGGGTGAATGCCGAGAGGGTGCAGCGCGCCTATGAGGAGAGATGGCGCGCGGAAAGGGCGCTTCTGCAGACGCAGGGGAGGCCCGAGAGCAAAGGGAAGAAGAAGCCCGCCCTGCGCGGCCTTGGAACCGCCGCCATCGTCGTCTTCTGCGCGCTCGCGGGGCTTTTAGCGCTATTTGGCCTGCTGATATGGCTCGTTTTAATGAACGCGGGATAATAAAAGCGAAAATGGAATAGAGTAAGTGCATGGAAGCGAGAGCGGCGCCATGCGCTTTTCTTTTTGCGAGGGCTGGCCGGGAGGCTTTACGGGGTGAAAGCGCGGCAAGCAAGGGCTCGCTGTTCGCGGCGCTTTCGGCTTTGCGGCGCCGCCCCTTTTCCCCTGCGAAGCTTGCTGCGTTTCGTCGTTAAAGCCCGCTTCGCTCGGCACTCCTTGCGATGGCGGCGAAACCATATAGAAGAAGCCGAGAAGAAAGCGGCCTTCGACCGGCTTAAACCGCAGCAAAATGGTCACAGTCCCTCCGGTAAGTTCTTACCTTAGGGTTGAGAAGTAGCTCGAGCTACGACCCTGCGGGCGGGCGCAGTTGACTTAAACCGCAGCAAAATGGCTACAGAGCCCGATAAGTTCTAACCTTAGGGTAAGCGAAGCAGCTCGATTTGCAGCCCCGTGGGCGGGCCCGGTTGGTTAAACCGCAGCGAAATAACCACAGCCCCCGGCAAGTTCCAGCTTAAGGGTTGCGAAGGAGCTCGAACTGCAGCTTCGTGGGCGGGCCCGGAGGCTTTGCCTCCGGGGGCCGGCAAGAATGGGCGCCGGGCCAGACCGGAGGTCT
>JAITTC010000267.1 GCA_031287285.1 Christensenellaceae bacterium | reverse complement strand
TCGCAAGGACGAAAGGGGCACGATGCGACAGCGTCACCTACGAAGGAGCGGCGCACCCACCGTCATTGCGAGGAGCGCAGGCGACGAAGCAATCCAGCGAGCACGTGCAAAGGTACTGCGAAGAGGAGATACGCTGGATTGCTTCGTTGCCACTCGCAATGACGAAAAGGGCACGATGCGATAGCGGCGAAGGGCACCATGCGGCAGCGCCACCCACGAAGAAACGGTGTAGCGAGGCCATCGCCTTGATGGGGCCGCCGTCATCGCGAGGAGCGCAGGCGACGAAGCAATCCAGCGAGCACGTGCAAAGGTACTGCGAAGAGGAAGCACGCTGGATTGCTTCGTTGCCACTCGCAATGACGAAGAGGGCACGATGCGATAGCGTCATCTACGAAGGAGCGGCGCAACGAGGCCATCGCCTTGATGGGGCCGCCATCATCGCGAGGAGCGCAAGCGACGAAGCAATCCAGCGAGCACGTGCAAAGGGCATGCAAAGAGGAAGTACGCTGGATTGCTTCGTTGCCACTCGCAATGACGAAAAGGGCGCGATGCGACAGCGTCACCTACGAAGGAGCGGCGCACCCACCGTCATTGCGAGGAGCGCAGGCGACGAAGCAATCCAGCGAGTACGTGCAAAGGGCTGCAAAGTGGAAGTGCGCTGGATTGCTTCGTTGCCACTCACAATGACGACGAGGGCGCCATGCGACAGCGTCACCCACGAAGGAGCGGCGTATCCACCGTCATTGCGAGGCGTGTAAGCGACGAAGTACGCTGGATTGCTTCGTTACCACTCGCAATGACGAAAGGGGCACGATGCGATAGCGGCGAAGGGCGCCATGCGGCAGCGCCGCCCACGAAGGAAATCCGCCGCGATGATCGACCCGGCATCCCTTCCGCCTTTTACCGCGAAGCCTCGGGCTGCGTTTAAGCAAACAGCGCCCTCTTTTTGAAAGAGGGCGCTGTTTTTCATCCTAAGGAATGCGCACAAAAATGAGCTAGTCCTCGCTCAAGCCCTCCTGAAGGAGGTGGCGGAGCTCCTCTGCTGAAAGATTGTATTTCTTATTGCAAAAGTGGCAGGAAAGCTCCGCGCCGCCCTGCTTCTCGATCATGTCGTTCAGCTCGCCGGCGCCCATCGAGAGCAGCGCGCGCTGGATGCGTTCGAGGGAGCAGTCGCAGCGCCAAACGGGCTTGATGGATTCGAGGATCTCGTAGTTAAGCCCGGGCAGGCAAAGCGAAACCAGGGCGGCTGCGGAACCGCAGGCCTCCTTGCTGAGGTTCGAGATATTCGCGAGGCGCCCGGCCAGCCCCTCGAGCTTTTGCAGAAGCTCTTCGCTGCAGCCCGGCAGGGGCTGAATGAGCACGCCGCCGGAGCTGACGACCTTGCCCTCTTCCAGCCTAACGCCCAGGGCAAAAAGCGAGGGCGTTTGCTCGGACGCGCTCAAATACAGGGCGATATCCTCGGCAATTTCGCCGGAAACAAGCCTGGTTTGGCCCACATAGGGCTCACGCAGGCCAAGATCCCGCACCACGATGAGCCTGCCCTCATGCCCCACGCCGCCGCCCACGTCGAGCTTGCCGCTCGGCTTCAGGGGCAGCTCGAGCGAGCCGTTTTCAAGGTAGCCCTTGACTTCCCCCTTGCCGTTGCTGAGCGTCACCACCGGGGAAAGCGGTCCGTCGCCGCGGAAGGTCATGGTCAAGCGGTCTTTTTCGTTCTTTTGCAGGGCGCCGAGCATGGCGGCACCAGTCAAGGCGCGGCCAAGGGCCGCAGAGGCCAGATGCGAAAGGCCGTGGATGCGCTGGGCCTCGGCAGCCAGATCGCTCGAAACGCAGACCAACGCACGGGCTTGGCCAAGCTCGATTTCAACATGCAGGATTTCGTCCATATCGATGCCTTCCCTTCAGAAGGGTTTTTAGCCTAGCGCAGGGGCTTCCGGCAAAGGAAGTGCACGCGATCATCGCCCTTTTTGGGGTCTTCGCGGGTCATGCGCGAGTAGACGTGCACATCGGCAAAACCGATTTCGGTCAGGATCTGGCTAAGCTCCGCAATCTCGTGCGCGCGCTGCACCTGGGATTCGTAGAATTTGCGGTAGAGCCCTCCTTCCTGGCGGACGAAGACGCTCAAATCCATCTGCAGCAGGCTCGATTCGCGCTCGAAGTGGTTAAACCAAAGGTAGCTGATCTCGACTCTGTCCTCCCCATACATCTGCGAATCCATCGAGAGGAGCTTGTCAAAGGTCGAGATGTCAAAGCAGAAGCGACCGCCGGGCTCCAGGTTCTGGAAGACCGAGGCAAAGCAGCTGCGCACGGCCTTTGCGGTGGTCAGGTAGTTGATCACATCGCAGGGCGCGATGATGACCGGTGCGGGCCTTGGAAGATCGAGATTTTCGATGTTCTGGCGCGCGAATTGCAGCTTCGCCCCCGCGGCCCTGGCCTTTTCCTGCGCGACACCGATCATGCGGTAGGAAAGATCGAGCCCGAGCACCTCAAAATCCTGCTTGGCCAGGCGCAACGAGAAAGCGCCGGTGCCACAGCCGAGCTCCACGATGCGGGAGCGGGGCGTAGGCTGGGTGAGCTCCAGATAGTATTTAAGCCAGCGGTCGTAATTGATATCGTCCATCAAAAAATCGTAGACATGGGCAAAATCCGTATAGGAAGGCATGATCCTCCGCCCCTTTCGCAATCGGTTTTGGCCGTTTACTTCTTGGGTTTATCTTCGTAGTCGTCATCGTCGATGTCGACGTATTCGTACTCGTCTTCGGGGGGCTTGTACATGCCCCTGCCGATCTCCGCGCCCTCGACGCGGGGATTGATGTAAAGGTCAAAGGCGCTGTTGGTGTAAGAAACGTTGACGAAGGCGTGGAAGGAATAGCCGATCAGGAAGTAATACACCAGGGCGATGGGGAAGAAGAGGCAGATCACGGCCGGAACCAGCCCGATGATAAAGTAAAGTAGGGTGAAGGGCAGCCGGCCGATGGCCATGATCAGCGAGTTTTGAAGGATCGTCTTCAGGCCCATCTCATAGGATACCATCATGGGCCAGGCATAGAGGTTGACGAAGTAGGCGATCAGCGCGATCAGCCCCACCAAAACCTCCAGGACGAAGTAAATCATCCCCTGGGCCGACATGCCGTTATAGAACAGGAAAGCAAAGGGTAAAAGCAGAAAAAGCAGGCCGTTGAGGAGCCCCAGCGACAGACCCTGCTTGAGGTTTGCGCGGAAGGCGTACCAAAAGTCGCTCCAGGAGGAGGCGTGGTCGTCCATCGCCCATTTGCGGACGAGGTATTTCAGCGCCGCCTTCGCGGGGCCCTGCAGGAGCAGGCAGGGCACCATGGCGATGAGGAACACGGCCAGGTAACCCTCGCTGAAGAAGGGGCGGATGCCATCCACCGTGAGCCCGTCGGCGGAGGCCTGGGCCATGTCGATCAGGATGCGCGAGTGCGCCCAGATGTTGACCCACATCGGGATGGTGAAGAGCAGATAGATCGAATTCGCCTTGATGAGATTCCAAAGATTGAGCTTGAGCATCTCGGCAAAGAGCTCGCGCCGGTTCTTGGGCAGCATCTCCTTGGTGAATTCCGCCTTATTGGGGTTGCCTGTGAAGAAGTTTTGAAAAAAGCCGGCCATGGGCAGTCCTCCTCGTGATTTAAGGGTTTTGGGCCAGTCGAATGTAGAAGTCGAGCGCCGGAAGCAGCGCTTCCTCGTCGAAGCTGAAGCGATCTGAATGAAGGGGCGCGTCGCTCTCGCCCCGGCCAACGCCCGCGAAGGCGAAAAAGCCCGGGCGCTCGTTTAAATAGCACGAAAAGTCCTCGGCAATCATCTGGCGGGGCTGGGGAACGAGCACCCCCTCGGGAAGAAGGGGCAGCGCCTTGCTCACCACGGCCGCGTCGTTGACGACCGGGGGGTACTGCCTTTCGTCGAAGAGCACTTCCGCCTTGGCGCCGAAGACGGCGGCCGCCGCGGAAGAGCTTTCTGCGATGACCCGGTGCAGCTCGTCGCGCCTTTTAAGGCTGAAATAGCGCAGGGTGCCGCGAAGCGTCGTTTCGCCGGCGAGCTGGTTGCGCACCACGCCGCCCGCGATCTGCCCGAAGGTTAAAAGCGAGGGTTCCTCGGCGGAAAGGCGGGTGAGCCTTGCCTCCAGGCTTAAAACCACCTGCGAAGCCGCCAAAATGGAGTCGACCCCAAGGTGCGGGGCGGCGCCGTGGGCGCTTTTGCCGATTACGCGAATGTCGAGGCTCGTATTGCCGGCCATGACCGGCCCCGCGGAAAGGCCGATGGTGCCCGCCCTGTAGCTTGGCATCACATGAAGGCCGTAAATTTCGTCGACGCGGGGATCCTCTAAAATGCCCGCGCGCACCATATCCCGCGCGCCGAGGAGATTTTCTTCGCCAGGCTGGAAGATGGCCGCGATGTTGTGGGGAAGCTCCAGGCGCTTGGCGGAAACGAAGCCCAAAAAGGTCAGGAGCAAGGCCATGTGCCCGTCGTGCCCGCAGGCATGCATAAAGCCCGGGTTTTGCGAGCAAAAGGGAAGGCAGGTCTTCTCTTCAACGGGCAGGGCGTCCATGTCGGCGCGGAAGCCGAGGGTTTTCGCCCCTTCTTTGCCGCAAAAGAACACGGCCTTGATTCCCGTGCCGCCATAGCAGCGCAGAAGATCGGGCTTCAGGGCCCGAAGGGCAGAAAGCAGGGCGTCCTTGGTCTGAAATTCGTGGTTGGCCATTTCGGGAATTCGATGCAGCGCGCGCCTGTGTGCGCGCAGGGTTTTCAGGGCGTTTTTAGGGCCTTGCACGGCGGCGCCTCCTTAAGCTTTGCGTGGCTGTTTCGCCTATGGTACCATGTTTTTGGCCGAAATGAAAGAGCGCCATTGACGAAATGCCGCATTTGTGCTAATCTAGGGCCTGTGACGATGAGGTCGCGCCCCAGCAGGGACGCGCCCCTTTTATTTTACCGCGGTGCTCGCTAAAAAGCGCAAAAACTTTACAATGCGCGAAAGAAAAAACGGTTGACAGTTCTGCGGGCGTGAATATACTAAGATAAAGATACCAAATAAACATATATGAATGATATGCTTATTTGGAAAGAAAGAATTCCGATGACCACGCACCGGCGCTTCGGCCAAAAGGAGCGATGCCGCGGCCCCTTTGCTCTTTCAAAGAAGCCGGATCTCACCATCTGAACGCATACGAAATACTAGAGGAGGAACCACACCATGCAAAGCAAAGCTAAAAAGGCCCTTTCCCTGCTGCTGGCGCTTGCGCTCTTCGTCGCGCTGACGGCCTGCGCATCGCCCAGCCCCTCGCCCGCAACCTCGGCCCCGGCAGGCGAAACGGCGGCGCCCACCGAGTCAGCTGCCGCGCCGGAGTCGCCCTCGGCAGGCGAAACGCGCCCGAACATCCTGCATCTGGCCCTTGAAGGCGAAGCCGCCACGCTTGACACCCTGAAGGCGGAAGACACCATCGCCCTGAACGTAACCGGCTCCCTGAACGTGGGCCTGTATATCCGCGATGCGGACGGCGTTCCCCGCCTGGCCCTGGCCGAAAGCGTCGACAAGAGCGACGACAACCTCGTTTTCACCTATCATTTAAAAGACGCGGTTTGGTCAAACGGCGACCCCGTCACCGCACATGACTTCGTCTTCTCTTGGCGCGAATTGGCAGACCCGGCCAACGCCCTGCAATACTCCATCCTGCTGCGCACCACGGCGGTGCTCAACGCCGATGAGGTCATCGACGGCGAACTGCCAAAGGAAGAGCTTGGCATCACCGCAATCGACGACAAGACCCTCGAGGTTCGCTTCGAAAGGCCGATCCCCTACGTGGAAACCGCTCTTGCGATGGGCAGCTTCTTCCCGGTGAACGAAGCCTTCTATAAGGCGCAGGGCGACCAGTACGGCACCTCGCCGGAAACCACGCTTTCTAACGGCGCCTTCCTGCTCAAGAGCTACCAGCCCTCGGCCACCTTCATCGAGATGGTTAAAAACCCCGACTATGTTTTCGCCGATCGCATCAGCGTGGACGGCCTGACCTACCAGGTCGTTAAAGACAGCCAGCAGGCCGTTCTCGCCTATGAAAACGGCGATATCGACGTGGTGGTTCTGGGCGGCGAGCAGGCCGAGCTCTATAGCGACGCCCCGGAGTTCACCCCGGTTTTAACGGGCGCGCTGTGGTATCTGAGCCCGAACGTCCTAGTTCCAGGGCTCGATAATCTCAACCTGCGCAAGGCGCTCGCCCTCTCTTTCGATAAGGAAGCGCTGGTAAAGACCGTCCTGAAGGACGGCTCCGTGCCCGCCGACTATATCGTGACCAAGCTCACCCACATCACGGCAGACGGCGCCGACTTCCGCGACCTGACGAAGCCCTTTTTAGAGGTCAACAAGGAGCTTGCCAAGGAATACTGGCAGAAGGCCCCGGAAGAGCTCGGCGTAAGCGAAGTCAGTTTCACCCTCCTCGTGGAAGATAATGAAGCCACCATCAACGCCTCGCAGTACCTGCAGGCGCAGATTCAAGAAAACCTGCCCGGCGTGACCATCACCATCGAGCAGATGCCCAAAAAGAACCGCGTCGAGCGCATGGCGGCGCACGACTACGAGCTTGCGCTGACCCGCTGGGGCCCCGACTATTCAGACGCGACGACCTTCCTCGATCTCTTCCTGACCGGCAGCACCTATAACTACGGCAGCTGGTCAAACGCCGAGTTCGACCGCCTTGAGAAGTCCGCCTCCGACGAGCTCATCAACGACATTCCGGCGCGCCTCAAGGCCCTGCAGGACGCGGAGCAGATCATCGGCGAAGACGCTGCGGTCTTCCCCGTTTACCAAAAGGCCAACGCTTACCTCATCAAGCCCTACGTCAAGGGCATCGAGTTCACGACCACGGGCACCCTGATCTCGCGCTACGCGGTGATCGAGCAATAAACAAACGCAGGCTTCCCAAATAAAGCGCTTCGCGGGGAGAAAGGGGCAAAAAACCCCTTTTCTCCCCTGCGGCGTAAAAGACTAAAAAAGGAGGGGGTAAGGGCATGAGAGCCTACATCCTCAAGCGGGCTGCGATCGCGGTGCTGACGCTCTTGCTCATCGTGCTGATCCTCTTTGTGCTGATGACCTTTCTGCCGGGCTCCCCCTTTAACGACGAGCGCCTTTCCCCCGAGCAGATCGCCACGCTTCGGGCCAGATATGGGCTGGATCAGCCCATTCTGGTGCAATTTTGGAACTTTATGAAGAACACCTTCAGCGGGGATTTCGGCGTTTCCTACGCGATTCAGAAAAACGTGCCCATTTCGAGCTTTTTAAGCAGCAGGCTCCCGGTTTCGATGCGCATCGGCGGCCAGGCCATCCTGCTGGGCACCTTCCTCGGGCTGATTTTGGGCATCGTGGCGGCGCTGAAGCACAACACGATTTGGGATACCCTCTGCACGGTTCTCTCCGTCGTCGGGGTGAGCATTCCCTCGTATGTGTTCGCCCTGGGGCTGTCGTACCTCTTTGGCTTTAAGCTCAAGTGGTTCCCCATCCTCTATCAGGATGCCCTGCCCTTTCAATCCTCGGTGCTGGCGACGGTGGCGCTCAGCCTGTTCACCATGGCCTCCATCGCGCGCTTTACCCGCACCGAGCTTTTGGAAGTCCTCAGCTCAGACTACATCCTCTTCGCGCAAAGCCGCGGCATCGACGGCTTCCGTCTGATCGCCCGCCACGCGCTGCGCAACGCGCTCATCCCCGTGGTCACGGTGCTGGCGCCGCTGGTCGTGGGGCTGATGACCGGCAGCCTGGTGGTGGAGCGCATCTTTTCGGTTCCCGGGGTCGGCCAGCTCCTGGTCGAGGGCATTCAGGCCAACGACTACTCGGTGGTGACGGCGCTATCCTTCGTATATAGCCTGCTGTACATCGCCATCATGCTGGTGGTGGATATCCTCTATGGCGTCATCGACCCGAGGATTCGCCTGGCAAAGGGGGCTTCGCAGTCATGACGATTGAAAACGCCGAAACGCGGCTTCACGCGGGGGCAACACCGCCCGCGGCCGAGGAATTCGCCTTTGACGAGCACGACTTTGAGTTCGCCGCGGAGGGGGATTTTGCGGCTCTGGCCGCAGAGCCGATTTCGCCCGTTTCCTTCACCAAGGAGGCCATGGGGCGCCTGGCGAGGAACCGCGGCGCGCTCTGCTCGCTGTTCTTCATCGTGCTGATCGTGCTGTTTGCGCTCATCGGCCCTCTCGTCAGCGGCTACAGCTACGAGCAGCAGCTTACGGGGCATGACAATATGGCCCCCCGCATCCAGGGCCTTGAAAAATTGGGCTTTTTAGACGGCAGAGAGGCCGTGCCGATGTCGACCGGCGTCAAGATCGTCAACAAATACGAAAAGCTCGAAGACGGCGAAACCGTCTACCACTGGTTCGGCACCGACGTGCTCGGCCGCGATCTCTTCACCAGGACCTGGGAAGGGACTCGAATCTCCCTGTTCATCGCGCTGGTCGCCGTGCTGATCGACATGCTCTTTGGCATGAGCTACGGTCTGATTTCCGGTTATTTTGGCGGCAAGGTCGATATGGTGATGCAGCGCATCGTCGAGGTTTTGCACGGCATCCCCAATCTCATCATCATCACCTTGCTCATCATCGTGCTCAAGCCAGGGCTTCTCAGCATCATCCTCGCCCTGATGCTCACCGGCTGGATCGGCATGAGCCGCGTGGCAAGAGCGCAGATGATCAAGCTCAAGGAGCAGGAATTCGTGCTGGCGGCGCGCACCTTGGGCGCCCGGCCCTTCTTCCTCATCTCGAAGGAGGTCCTGCCCAACATCATCGGGCAGCTCCTGGTCATGTCGATGTTCTCGATTCCAAGCGCGATCTTTTCAGAGGCGTTTTTGGCCTTCATCGGCATCGGCATCCCCGTGCCGATGGCGTCGCTCGGCTCCATCATCTCGGACTCGTTCAAGTCCCTCACGGCGCACCCCTATATGATGATCTTCCCCGTGGTGGTGCTTGGGCTGCTGATGCTGAGCTTCAATCTCTTGGCAGACGGGCTGCGCGACGCGCTCGACCCCAGGATGAAGGATAGGTGAGCGGAATGAGCGAGCTGAACAACGGGCAGAAGAGCCCGCAAAACGAGGCGCTTTGGGCCGATGATATTTTGCTTTCGGTGCGAAATCTCTCGGTGCGCTTTAAGACGAGCTACGGCGTGGTCAGCGCCGTGCGCGGCGTGGATTTTGACCTGAAAAAGGGCAAGACCCTGGCCATCGTGGGCGAGAGCGGCAGCGGCAAATCCGTGACCGTGAAGGCGCTCGCCGGCCTGCTGGGTGAAAACGCCAGCATCGAGAGCGGCAGCGCGGTCTTAAGCGGCCCAGGCGGCAAAAAAACCGAGCTTTTCGGGCTGAAAAGGCGCGAAATGCGCCGCGAGATCAACGGCAAGCGCATCGCCATGGTGTTTCAAGACCCCATGACCTCCCTAGACCCCACGATGCCCATCGGCAAGCAGCTGATGGAGGGCCTGCGCGACCATTTGGGGATGGGCAGCGCGCAGGCAAGGGCGGAAGCCGTGCGCCTGCTCTCGCTCGTCGAGATTCCGGAGGCCGAAAGCCGCATGAAGAGCTACCCCCACCAGCTTTCCGGCGGAATGCGGCAAAGGGTGGTCATCGCGATGGCGCTCTCGTGCAATCCAGAAATCCTGATCTGCGACGAGCCGACCACGGCGCTTGATGTGACCATTCAGTCGCGCATCCTCGAGCTCATTCAGGAGCTGCAGCGAAAGCTCGGCCTTTCGGTGATCTACATCACCCACGACCTTGGCGTGGTGGCCAAGGTGGCGGATGAGATCGCCGTGATGTACGCGGGGCGCGTCGTCGAAAGAGGCCTTTCTGACGAGATCTTCTACGACCCGCGCCACCCCTATACCTGGGGGCTGCTCCTGGCCATGCCGGATGTGGAGATGGATTCTGGCGAGCTGTACACCATCCCCGGCAACCCGCCCAACATGGTGGGCGAAACCGTGGGCGAGCCCTTCGCCCCGCGCAACGAATACGCCCTGAACATCGACTTTCGGCGCGAAGCGCCGATGTTCAAGGTGAGCGAAACGCACTTTGCCGCGACCTGGCTCCTGCACGAAAAAGCGCCAAAGGTCGAACGGCCGCCGCGCTTTGCAAAGCCGTGACGAGCGCCTTTTTGAAGGAGGGAAATGGGATGGAAGCAAGGCCCCTGTTGGAAGTAAGGGATCTAAAGCAGCACTTTAGGCTGAGCCAGAAGCTGACCGTCAGGGCTGTGGACGGCGTAAGCTTTTCGATTGAGCGCGGGCAGACCTACGGACTGGTGGGCGAGAGCGGCAGCGGCAAATCGACCATCGGGCGCTCGCTGATCAGGCTTTATGAGCCGACGGCCGGGCAAATCGCCTTCAACGGCAAGGAGATCGCGGGCCGGCTCGACAGCGAAACCCGCAGGATGCTCCACCTGAAAATGCAGATGATCTTTCAGGATCCCTCCGCGTCGCTGAACCCCCGCCGCAAGGTGCTCGACTTAATCGCCGAAGGCCTTGACATCAACCACCTATGCGGGAGCGCCGCAGAGCGCAAGGAAAGGGTCTTTTCTTTGCTCGAAAGGGTCGGCCTCAGCGCAGAGCACGCCCTGCGCTTCCCGCACCAGTTCTCTGGCGGGCAAAAGCAGCGCGTGGGCATCGCGCGGGCGCTGATCATGAACCCGGACCTCATCATCGCGGACGAGGCGATTTCGGCGCTCGACGTTTCGGTGCAGGCGCAGGTGGTGAATCTCATGAAGGCGATTCAGCGCGATACCGGGATCGCCCTCTTGTTCATCTCGCACGACCTTTCGATGGTCAAGTACATCTCGGATCAAATCGGGGTCCTGCACTACGGCAAGCTCGTGGAATACGGCCCGACCGAGGCGATCTTCCAAAATCCCACGCATCCCTACACGAGGTCGCTGCTCAGCGCGATCCCAAGGCCCGATCCAAGGCTTGAGCGCATCCGCAAAACCCTGCGCTACGACGTTCGCGCGGAAGGGATCGACTACGGCGAGGGCGAATACCATCAGGCCGGAAAGGGGCACTTCGTGCTGGCCACCGGCGAGCAGTTTTCGCGCTGGAGCGAAAGCCCCTGGAATCAAAGCTTGGAGGCGAACTTCATATGAACGAAGGCATTTTTGAGGGGCGCATCCGCCGCACGCAGGCGGAAATGCAAGGCCTCGGCGTCGATCTGTTCGTGGCCGGCGCATCCTCGAACCTATTCTATTTAACGGGCTACCCGCCGCGCGGGGACGAGCGCCTGCTCGCCCTCGTGCTGCCAAAGGAGGGGGAGCCCTTTTTCATCGCCAATTTGCTCTATCGCCTGCAGGTCGAGCGCCTGCCCATCGGCGAAAAGCTCTATTGGGCGGATGGCGAAAACCCCTACGCCCTGCTAAAGGCGGCGCTGGAAGAGCGCGGCTTCAAGGTCTGCAAGGTCGCGCTGGAAGCTTCGCTGCCCGCGCGCTTCGCCTTGGCGATTCAGCAAAGCCTGCCAGGCTCAAGCTTCGTTCTTGGCGATGCTTTGACCGAGGGGCAGCGCCTGATTAAGGATGAGAGCGAGCTTCGCGCCATCCGCAGGGCGAGCGCAGGGGCAGACGAAGCCCTGCGCGCCGTTTTAAAGCGCGGGCGCGAGTGGATCGGCAAGACCGAAAGGGAGTTTTCAGAGGCCTTGACCGCCGAGATGCGCGCGCTGGGCCTTGAGGCCTATGGCGCGCTGATCGCCGTGGGCCCGGGCGCCGCGGAGCCGCATCACCGCACGAGCGATGTGCCCATTGAAGACGGCAGCTGCCTGCTGGCGGACTTTGGCGGCCGCGTGGAGGGCTACTGCAGCGACATCACCCGCACCGTTCACTTCGGCAAGCCGGAGCCCGAGTTTGAGAAGGTCTATCACATCGTTTTAGAAGCGCATCTGCGCGCGGAGGCGGCGGCAAGGCCCGGCAGCAGCTTGGGCGAGGTGGACGACGCAGCGCGGGAATACATCGCGGGCCAGGGCTATGGCGAGTTCTTCACGCACCGCCTCGGCCACGGCATAGGCCTCGACGTGCACGAGGGCCCCTCCGCGGTGCACGGCGAAAAGACCGTCATCCACCCCGGCATGGTGTTCTCGAACGAGCCCGGGATCTACCTGCCCGGCCGCTTTGGCGTTCGGATCGAAAACCTGCTCGCCGCCTGCGAAAGGGGCGCGGAGGCGCTGAACCACTTCCCCAGGGAACTGATCGTACTCGATTAAAGGCGATTGAGAAGGAGGGCTTTCTATGAGCAGCGAAACGCGAAAAAGCGTGCGGGCTTGGCTGGAGGAAAAACGGCCGCAGATCGTGAGGGATATCCTCCGGCTGGCGCGCATTCCAAGCATCAGCGACTCTGGCGCGCAGCCCGGCCCCTACGGAAAGGCCTGCCGCGACGTGCTGGACGAGGCCTTGAAACTCGGCGCGGAACTGGGCTTTTTTACGCAAAATTACGACTATAAGGTCGGCGCGCTTTGGCTTGGCGAAGGCGAAACGGCCCCCGGCAGCATCGGCATCTGGGGGCATCTGGACGTGGTTCCGCCGGGCGAAGGCTGGCTGCACGCTCAGCCCTTTTCACCCATCGAAAAGGAGGGTTACCTCATCGGCCGCGGCGTTGCCGACAATAAGGGCCCCGCGGTCGGCGCGCTCTATGCGGCGCTTGCGATGAAGGAGCTGGGCCTGCGCCCAGCAAAGCCCCTGCGCATCTTCCTGGGCTGCAGCGAGGAAACGGGCATGGACGATGCGACGCATTATGTCGCAAACTACGAGGCGCCCGCGCTGTCGTTGGTGGCGGACGGCTCCTTCCCCGTGGGCTTTGCCGAAAAGGGCATCATCGAGATCAAGCTCTTGGGTGACGCCCCCTTGAGCGAGGCCGTTTTGGCGCTCAGGGGCGGACAGGCCAGCAACATCGTGCCGGATCTGGCCGAAATCGAGCTGAAGGCAGGCGAAGCGCTTACAGAAAAGCTCCAAAAGGGCCTTCCCGATGGCCTTGAGGCGGAACATGGCGAAAAAAGCGTCAAAATCCGGGCGCACGGCGTGGCCAGCCACTCGGCCAGGCCAGAGGGTGGCGTGAACGCCATCCAAAAGCTGCTGCGCGGGCTGTTCTTCGCCGGGATTTTGGGCGATGGGGACGAAAATGCCCTGGCGTTTTTGCTCAAAGCGGGCATCGGCTTGAACGGCTTCGGCTTTGGCATCGCCTGCGAGGACGAGATCAGCGGCGCGCTGACCTCCGTGGGCAGCCTTTTGAGCCTTGACGAGCAAAGACGGCCCGTCTTGCAGTTCAACATTCGCTACCCCGTCACGGCAAAGCTCGAGGAACTCTTGGCGGGCATCGCCAAGGCCTGTGAACGGGGCGCTTACAAGGCACAGCTCGTGCAGGCGAACAAGCCAAATCACTTCCCCAAGGAAAGCCCTGTGGTGAAGGCGCTGACGAAGGCCTTTAACGAGGTCGCGGGCGCGCAGGCAGAGCCCTACGCGATGAGCGGCGGCACCTACGCGCGCAAGCTGCCAAACGGGCTGGTCTTTGGCATGGGCCTGCCAAAGGGCTTAGGGCATGCGCAGGATCCGGCGCTCTTCCCGCCCGGGCACGGCGGTGCCCACGCGCCCGATGAGGCGCTTTATGTGGATGACCTGCTCAAGGGAATCGAGATCTACATCCTGGCGCTGGCGGAATGGACCGGCGAGCTATAGGCGCATGAAAAGGGCGGCGGGAAGGGGTTCACCTTCCCGCCGCCGTCATTGCGAGTGGCAACGAAGCAATCCAGCGTCTTCCTTTTTGAAGGAGGCTTTGCGCGTTCTTGCTGGATTGCCACGTCGCTTACGCTCCTCGCAATGACGAAGCCGCAGAGTACCCTTTACGACCGCCACGTCGCTGCGCTCTTTGCAATGACGAAGAAGCAACCCAGCGCCTCCCTCTACCTCGTCATTGCGAGTGGCAACGAAACAATCCAGCGTCTTCCTTTTTGAAGGAGCCTTTGCACATGCTTGCTGGATTGCTTCGTCGCTTACGCTCCTCGCAATGACGAAGCCGCGGAGTACCCTTTACAACCGCCACGTCGCTGGCTCTTTGCAATGACGAAGAAGCAACCCAGCGCCTCCCTCTACCTCGTCATTGCGAGTGGCAACGAAGCAATCCAGCGTCTTCCTTTTTAAAGAAGGCTTTGCGCGTACTTGTTGGATTGCTTCGCCGCTTACGCTCCTCGCAATGATGAAGAAGTGCAGCCATGTCCTCGTCTTTTGCCCGTCATTGCGGTTTCCGCATCGCTCCGCTTTTCGTAGGGACGATGCTCTCTTTCCCGCCGCCCTTTTTTAAAGAAAGTCCCTAGCGATGGCCCAAACGGCGCCCGGGATCACCACCGCGCTCACGGCGAGGACCAGCGCCAAAATCAGCCTGTTTGGTAAGCCATCCCAACACGAAGCGGCGAGAAAAACATGGCGAGGGCATGATGGTGGCGCTTACGGGTTTTTGTCGCTTGCAGCGGCTGAATTGATTGCCTCTTGCCCCTTTTGCGGCGGCCGTGGCCGTTTTGCATAGCGACGCCAAACCTCGGGCGTTTCGCAAAGCAATGGCTGCTCGCAGCCAGCCCCGGAAGGGGTGCAGGGGGAGTTGCTCCCCCGCCTTTGCGCGAAAAGCAATAGCTTTTCGCGCCTTCATTCAAGGGCATTCCGCTTGCGGAATGCCTTCCGCGAATTCAAAGCCCGCGCCGGGCATGCAGAAGGTTAAAATCCTATAAAATGAATCGGAATAGCTTGACGGCCGCGAGGGGCCGTGCTATTCTAAAGCCATAAAATCCGATGATTTCACTCGGCATTGGAGGGGACGAAATGAAGCTTTCCACAAAGGGGCGCTACGGCGTGCGGGCGATGTATGAGCTTGCGCTGCGCTTTGGCAGCGGCCCGCTTTCGGTCAAGGAGATTGCCGGGCGGCAGGGCGTGCCGGAAGCCTACCTCGAGCAGCTCATCGCCCCCCTGCGGCGCGCGGGGCTGGTGAAGTCGATCCGGGGCGCGCAGGGCGGCTACGAGCTGGCCAAGCCCCCGAATGAAATCTCAGCCTACGCGGTGATCACGGCGCTGGAAGGCCCGACGGCCCCGGCGAGCTGCGTACTCGACGAGGAGCAGTGTGAAAACGCCACGAATTGCGCGATGCATAGCCTTTGGCAGCGCATCCACGACGGGGTAAACGATGTTTTGATCTCCATCACCCTGCAGGATCTGCTGACCGAACCCTCCCCCGCCGTGCTCTGCGGCGAAGAGGCCCAAAAACTCAGCGTTTAGGCGGCATTGCCGCGAGCCAAACAACAGAGGAGGCATTGAGCCATGAACAAAATCTATCTCGACAACGCGGCGACCACGAAGGTCCGCCCCGAGGTATTGGAAGCCATCCTGCCCACGCTGCAAAACGATTTTGGCAACCCCTCCAGCGTGTACTCGACCGGCCGCGAGGCCAAGCAAAAGCTCGAGGAGGCCCGCGAAAAGGTCGCCAAGGCACTGGGCGCCACCAAGGAAGAGATCTACTTCACCTCAGGCGGCAGCGAGGCCGATAACTGGGCCATCAAGGGCGTGGCGCACAGGGCCGGCAAGGGCCACATCATCACCAGCGCAATCGAGCACCACGCGGTGCTTCACACCTGCGAAACCCTGGCGAAAGAGGGTTTTGAGATTACTTACCTGCCGGTCGACCAATTCGGCCTCATCAGCCTTGAAGGCCTGGAAAAGGCCCTCCGCCCAGACACGATCCTGGTTTCAATCATGGCCGCCAACAACGAGATCGGCACCATCGAGCCCATTGCTGAAATCGGCGCGCTTTGCAAGAGCAAGAGTGTTCCCTTCCATACCGACGCCGTGCAGGCCATCGGCCACATGGCGATCGACGTAAAGGCCCAAAATATCGACATGCTCTCGCTTTCCGGCCACAAGATCGGCGCGCCCAAGGGCATCGGGGCCCTTTATGTCCGCAAGGGGCTGCGCCTTGCAAACCTCATCGACGGCGGCGGGCAAGAGCGTTCCCGCAGGGCCGGAACCGAGAACATGCCCGGCATCGTGGCCCTTGGCACCGCCATCGAGCTTGCCACAAGGGAAATCGACGCGAGCGTTAGCCGGGAAACCGAGCTGCGGGACTACCTCATTGAGAGCCTGCTCGAAAGGATTCCCGATGTGAGGCTCAACGGCCACCCAACGCTTCGCCTGCCCGGCAACGTCAACGTCTGCATCCGCTTCATCGAGGGGGAATCCCTGCTTTTGCTGCTCGATCTGGCCGGCATCGCGGCTTCGTCCGGCTCCGCCTGCACCTCGGGCTCGCTCGATCCCTCTCATGTGCTGCTGGCCATCGGTCTGCCGCACGAGATCGCGCACGGATCCCTGCGGCTGACCCTATCCAAAGACAACACCAGGGAAGAAATCGATACGACGGTCGAAGAACTCGTCAAAATCGTCGAGCGGCTCCGGCAGATGTCGCCGCTGTTCAACCAAGAAAAGGGAGGCGTTCAGCTTGTATAGCGAAAAGGTAATGGATCACTTCATGCACCCAAGAAACGTAGGGGAAATCGAAAACGCCTCGGGCCAGGGCACCGTGGGCAACGCCAAGTGCGGCGACATCATGCAAATGTTTTTGAAGATTGACGATAATGTGATTACCGACGTCAAGTTCAAGACCTTCGGCTGCGGCGCCGCGATCGCGACGAGCTCGATGGCGACGGAGCTGGTCATCGGCAAGACGATTGAGGAGGCCCTAAAGCTCACCAACGCGGCGGTGGCAGAGGCGCTCGACGGCCTGCCCCCCGTGAAGATGCACTGCTCGCTGCTGGCCGAGCAGGCCCTTAAAACCGCTCTGGAAGACTACTTTAACAAGAACGGCATCCCCCTGCCCGAGGGCTTCTCAAAGCCCAACGTCGAGGAGGACGAAGACGAGGAGTAAAGCCAATGAACTTGCAAAGCCGAGTAAAGCTTTCGAGCGGCTATGAGATGCCGATTTTGGGGCTTGGCGTATTCAAGGCCCAAGGCGAGGAAGCCTACAACGCCGTGCGCTGGGCGCTCGACGCCGGGTATCGCCTGATCGACACGGCCGCCTATTACGGCAATGAAGAGAGCGTGGGCAAGGCCGTTCGCGAAAGCGGCATCCCCCGCGAGGAACTCTTCGTGACGACCAAGCTCTGGAACCAGCGCATCCGCGACCACGAGGAAGAAGCGGCCTTTGAAGAGAGCTTAAAGAAGCTCGGCATCGGCTACATCGACCTGTTTTTGATCCACTGGCCCGTGCGCGAAGAAAGGGGCTACCTGCGGGCCTGGTCGGTGCTCGAAAGGCTGCAAAGGGGCGAAAAGCTGCGCTCCATCGGCGTTTCGAACTACAACATCCACCACTTAGAGGATGTTTTGCGCAGCTGCGAGATCAAACCCGCCGTCAACCAGGTGGAGTGCCACCCGGAGCTCAGCCAAACCGAGCTTGCTGCGTTCTGCCAGAAGAACGGCATCGTCTTTGAGCCCTGGAGCCCGCTCGGGCGGGGCAAGGTGCTCGGTGATCCCGCCCTTGCCGCCATCGCCGCGGCGCACGGCAAGAGCCCGGCGCAGATCGTGCTGCGCTGGGGGCTGCAAAGGGGCTTTGTGAACATCCCCAAGTCCGTTCATAAAGAGAGGATACTCGAAAACGCCGACTTGTTCGGCTTTGAACTCAGCGAAGCTGAAATGGAGCGCATCTTTGCCCTAAACAAGGGCGCGCGCATCGGCGCAGACCCGGAAAGCTTCCCTTTTTAAAGCAAAAGCGCCAGGCACAACAACGAAGGCCGGCCCGAAATTACGGGCCGGCCTTCGTTGTTGCGTGAATTTCTCATCGTCGGCAATGTTAAAAAAATAGTAATTCGTTTATGTAAGTACAAGTAAAAATATTGAAATATTAACGCTATAGTGGATGTGAAAATAGATAATTCGGGATTTTTACCGGATTGAATGAGGCTCTGTAAAAAGAATTGATCGGCACTATTAAAGGGGTTTTTGTCGTAAATCCATGAGAAAGAATAAAACCCGATTTGAAGCGGTGAAATCAAGAGGATTTTGAAAATCGTTCCTTATTGACAGATCGATAACCTAGGGATAACATAGATTGTAATTCGACGGAAATTAGAGAGGCGGCGAGCAGCGCCTAAGAAGGAGGAAAGAAGGATGACCGCACAGTCTTTGGCCGGGTTGCGCAGGGCGCGCAGGAATATCTGGCGGGAAATCTACAATTACCGCTGGATTTACCTGATGATTTTGCCCACGCTGGTCTTCATCTTTTTGTTTAAATACATGCCGATGTATGGCATTCAGCTCGCTTTTAAGAACTACAAGCTCGCGGGCATCGCGGCGAGCCCCTGGAATGACTTCGCCCACTTCAAATACATGATGGATGAGCCCGAGTTCCTGCCTGCCCTGCGCAACACGGTTCTGATTTCCTTCATGCGCATCCTGGTGGGCTTCCCCTTCCCAATCTTCCTGGCTTTGCTCATCAACGAGTGCTACACGCCGCGCTACCGCCGCGTATTGCAGACGATTTACACCTTCCCTCACTTCCTTTCGTGGGTGCTGCTGGCAGGCATCATGCTCAACCTGCTCGGCTCCACGGGCATGGTGCGCAAGGTGGCCATGGTGCTAAACCCCGAGGCCGGCCAGAACTGGAACTTCCTCTACGACGGCAACATCTACCGCTGGGTGCTGGTGCTTTCTGATATGTGGAAGGAAGCCGGCTGGGGCACGATCATCTACCTGGCAGCGGTTTCCGGCATCGACCAATCCCTTTACGAGGCTGCGGTGATCGACGGCTGCAACCGCTGGCAAAAGATCGTGAACATCACCCTGCCGGGCATCGTGAGCATGATCTCGATCCAGTTCGTGCTGCGCGTGGGCTACATCATGGAGGGTGGCTTCGACCAGGTCTTTAACACCTACACGCCGCCTGTGTACGAGAAGGGCGACATCATCGACACCTACATATACAGAATCTCGTTCGTGCGGACCTCCGGCGTAGACCTTGGCTTTTCCACCGCCGTTGGCCTGTTTAAGAACGTCATCAACTTCGTCATGATGCTCTCTGCCAACCTATTCGTGCGCTCGCTAGGCCAGGAAGCCGTTCTGTAAGGAGGGAAAACAAGATGGCACAAACCGCGATCAACAATAAGGCCTTAACCGATAAAGTCGCCAGAAAAAACCGCATCCGCCACTTTGGCGTGGTCGATTTCTTCATCCTGCTGTTTTTAAGCCTTTGGGGGCTGCTCATTCTTTACCCCTTCTATAACGCAGTCCTGGTTTCCATCGTGCCCAACACGATCTATCAGCGCTCCCAGGGCTTTATGCTCATCCCGCCCGCGATCACCTGGGATTCCTACGCCTTCACCTTCAAAAATTCCCTGATCTTTACGGGTTACCGCACCACCGTCATCGTAACAGTTCTGGGCACCGCCTATAACATGGCGATGACCGTGCTCTGCGGCTACGCGCTGACGAAAACCGGCATGCCGGGCATCAAAGTCATGCGCTTTGCGCTGATTTTCACCATGTGGTTCTCGGGCGGCCTGATCCCCTACTACCTGCAGATCAAGGACCTGCACCTGACCGACTCTCTTCTGGTCATGGTGCTGCCCATGGGCGTCAATTTAATGTATTTGCTCATCATTTCCGATAATTTCCGCTCGATCCCGCCCTCGCTCGAGGAATCGGCCAAGATCGACGGCGCGAATGACTGGACGATCCTGCTTCGCATCCTGCTGCCCCTCTGCCTGCCGCTGCTCGCCACCTTTACCCTCTATTACGCGGTCGAGCGTTGGAACGAGTGGTATCATGCGATGCTCTTCATCAAGACCTCGAGCAAGTGGCCGCTGCAAAACGTGCTGCGCACCATCATCAACGACGTCAACATGCTCGCCACCATGAACGTGCCGGGCCAGGCCAGGCCCGACGTGCAGGGCGACTCCATCAAGATGAGTTCCATCATCGTTTCGATGCTGCCGATGATGTGCCTCTACCCCTTCCTGCAGCGCTACTTCCTGTCTGGCCTGACGCTTGGCGCCGTGAAGGAATAGCCCCCGCTTTTGCCCCTTTGTGAAGGGAGGTCCCTTTTCACATATCGAGAGGAGGAGAACCATGAAGAAATTTCTGACCTTAGGCCTGGCGCTTTTGCTCGTGCTGAGCATAGCAGCCTGCCAATCCCCGACGCCCGGCGGCGAGTCCGCGGCCCCCGCGACCGACAAGCCGGCCACCAGCGCCCCGGCGGAGGGCGGCGCAACCGCAGCCCCCGAGGGTGGTTCGAACTACGACACCCCGCTGACGGTTTCGATGAACGTGCTCAATGCGGAAAAGAACGGCATCGACGTGCGGCACGAGATCGTTAAGGAGCTCTTCAACCTGAGCTTCGACTATGTGCCCATCGACTGGAGCGATTGGAACACGAAGATTTCGACCTGGGTCGCGACCGACGATGCGCCCGACCTGATCTGGTGGGACCTGAAGGGCCAGCAGGCGCAGCAATACGCCGACTGGGCCCGCCAGGGCGCTTTCGCCCCGCTGGACGCGAAGTACTTTAACGAAAGCCGCCCCAACCTGACTAAGACCTACGAAAGCTCTAAATCAATCGACGCCCTGAGCGTTGACGGCGTGCTCTATTCCTGGCCCGCGATGCGCGCCAACCCGCCGGAGGCCCAGAGCTGCTACACCTCGCACTGGTCCTATCGCAGGGACTGGGCAAAGGCCGTCGGCCTCTACAAGGAAGGCGACATCTACACCTGGGATGAGTGGGTGAACCTGGTCCGCGAGGTCTTAAAGCAGGATCCCGGCGGAAATAAGGACGCAGGCGCAGGCCTCGTGATGCCCACCTGGGGCTTCCCGCACGCAGCTGCCCTATTCGTTGGCCCGCCCGCCGCGGAAGGCAACGAAACCAGCTCCTACATCAAGGACGACAGCGGCAAGTATATTTGGCCGCCGGCAACCGAAGCCTTCAAGCAGGGCGTCAAGGTCACCTACGACATGTACCAAGAAGGCCTGATCTACAAGGATAACATGCTCTTCAACGCTTCCGAAGCCGAGAACATGATCAAATCCGGCCTGGCCTTTGCCGATTACAACGTCACCGGCTCCCTCAACGACTGGACGACCACCATGCTGCAAGACGGCGTCATCAAGGATCGCTCCGATTTCGGCATCGCAATCGTTACCTCCTGGGACGGCAACTGGTACATGACCCAGACCGAGGACTACTGGACGGTCACCGCCCTTAGCCACAAGATCAGCGAGGAAAAGATCGAGCGCGTGCTGGACTTCTGGGAGTACCTGCACACGACCGACGGTATTCGCATGCGCGCTTGGGGCCGCGAGGGCGTGGACTTTGAAGTCACCGGCCCGAACCCCGAGGACGTGAAGCTGAACTGGGAATTCAACGAGGCGACGCAGTCCTACGTGAACCCCTTCACGAATATCTCTGAGTTTGGCGAGGCGAACGCTGCCTGCGGCGCGGTCATGAACTCCGTGCTGATCGGGCCTGACGCGATCCCCTACATGTTCGAAGAGCGCAACAGGCTGTGGAGCACCATGGCTTCGGGCCAGGTTCCCGTGGTCATCAAGGAATTCGACTATGTCGTTTCCTTCGGTTCCGCGCCGAATAAAGACAAGAACGGCTCCTTCGGCTCTACCTCGAAGGAAAAACTGGTCGCCCTGCTGGCGCAGCCCGGCATCGACATCGAGGCCGAGTGGGATAAGGTCGTTGCGTCCATGATGCCTGAAGTGCAGAAGGTTCTGGACGAGCTCAACAACGGCGAGCTCAAATAAACCCGGCGCATTCAGCTAAAACGACTGCTTTTCGGGCCCCAAAGCGATCGCTTTGGGGCCCGATTTGATTTTGAGGATGGAGTTTCCCTGCGGGGAAACTCCCTTCAATTAAAAAAGGCGCTTTTCGCGCCTTTTGATGGGCAAAGAGGGGATTTTCATCCCCCCTTTGCAATTCCCCCGGGAAATACTGCCGCAAAGTGCTGCGTTTGCGCTAAAAAGAGGGCGCCGAGCCGGCTTTTACGCCATTGCCGCTTTGCCGCGAGCATTTACGCAAAAGGAAGCGCCCGCTTTCGCCAGGGCGCTTCCTCTTTTTATGGCAGAATAAAAGGCTTAAAACGGCGCCTTTTGGATGCGCTCCATGGCTTCGAGCACGGCCTCGCGCTCGCCAAAGGCGGTGAGCCGCAGATAGCCTTCGCCCATCTTGCCAAAGCCCGCGCCCGGCGTGCCCACGATTTGCAGGCTGTTGAGAAGATAGTCGAAATACTCCCAGGACTTCAGGCCGTTTGGGCACTTGAGCCAGATATAGGGCGACTGAGAGCCGCCAAAGTACTTCGTGAAGGAGCCAATGGCCTTGCCCATGATGGCCGCGTTCTCTTTATAAAAGGCGATGGCCTCCATGCACTGGGCATAGCCTTCCTCGCTGAAGGCAGCCTCCGCCCCGCGCTGCACGGGGTAGGAAACGCCGTTGAATTTGGTCGCCTGGCGGCGCAGCCACAGCGCGCCGATGCTCTGCCCGCCGCGGATGAGTTCCTTGGGGATGATGGTATAGCCGCAGCGCACGCCGGTGAACCCGGCGGTCTTCGACATCGAGCACATCTCGACCGCGCAAGTGCGCGCACCCTTGATGGAGAGAATGCTGCGGGGCAGCGCCGGATCAGAGATGAAGGATTCGTAGGCCGCATCATAGAGGATGACCGCACCCTGGGCGTTTGCGTAATCGACCCAGGCCTTCAGCTCTTCCCTTGAGTAAACCGCGCCGGTCGGGTTGTTGGGCGAGCAAAGGTAGATGATATCCGCCTTCACGCTGGGGTCTGGCAGGGGCAGAAAGCCGTTTTCTTCGCTTCCGTTCATGTAAAGGATCCGGCGGCCGCTCATGAGGTTTGAATCGAGATAGACCGGGTAGACCGGGTCCGGCATGAGGACCGCGTTGTCAACGTCGAAAATGTCGCCGAAGTTGCCCGCGTCGGACTTTGCGCCATCGTTGACGTAGACCTCGCCCGGGTCAATCGGCGCGCCTAAGCCCGCGTAATAGCCGGCAATCGCTTCGCGCAGGAAGTCATAGCCCTCATAGGGCGGGTAGCCCCTAAAACTCTTCTTTTGGCCAAGCTCGGCCGCCGCCTTTTGCATGGCCTCGACCACGACGGGCACAAGCGGGCCCGCCACATCGCCGATGCCCATGCGCAGCACCTTTTTGCCGGGGTTTGCCTTGACGTATTCGCTCGTGCGCTTGCCGACCTCCGCAAAGAGGTAGTTTTGGGGCATTTTTTCGAAATTGGAGTTGATCTTCATGCGCGAAACCCTCCTAGCTGGCGTTATTGCTCGAGCGAGGCCTCGATGAAGGCCCGGAAGAGCGGATGAGCCCGATTGGGGCGGGATTTGAACTCGGGATGGTACTGCACGCCCACGAAAAAGCGATGGTCCGGCAGCTCAATGGCTTCGACCAGGCGGCCGTCTGGCGAAAGGCCGCTTAAGACCATGCCATGCTTGGTCATTTCCTCGCGATAGTCGTTGTTGAACTCATAGCGGTGGCGGTGGCGCTCTTGAATGAGGGGCGCGCCGTATGCAGCCGCCATCTTGGAGCCCGGCTTAATCTGGCAAGGGTAGGCGCCAAGGCGCATCGTGCCGCCCTTTGGCAGGTTGCCCTGTTGGTCTGGCATCAGGTCGATGACGCTGCGCAGGCCGTTTTCGGCAAACTCGCGGGAGTTTGCGTCCGGCATCTGAAGCACGTGGCGGGCAAACTCGATCACCGCGATTTGCAGCCCCAGGCAGATGCCCAGATAGGGGATTTTATTTTCTCTCGCGTAGCGCGCCGCTAAAATCATGCCCTCGATGCCGCGCTCGCCAAAGCCGCCGGGCACCAAAATGCCGTCGCAGCCGCCGAGGATTTCGCCCACGTTTAAAGGGCTGATCTCTTCCGCGTCGATCCAGTCGACCTCGACGGTGGCCGCGTTTTCGTAGCCCGCGTGCTGCAGCGCTTCCGCAACCGAGAGGTAGGCGTCGTGCAGCTTGATGTATTTGCCCACCAAGGCGATCTTGACATTCTTGCTGCGCGCGCGGATGCGCGCGAGCATGTCGTACCAATCGCTCAAATCAGGCCCCCTGTTGGTCAGGCCGAGCTCGCGCAGCACGATGCGCGCAAGGCCTGCTTCTTCGAGCATGATGGGGCACTCATAGAGCACAGGCAGGGTGATGTTTGGGATGACGCAATCCGGCTTGACGTTGCAAAACAGCGAGATCTTGCGCACGATATCGTCTTGCAGGGGCTCGTCGCAGCGCGCCACGATGATATCCGGAAAGAGGCCCATGGCCTGCATCTCTTTTACGGAGTGCTGTGTGGGCTTCGATTTATATTCGCCGCTTGACTTGATGTAGGGCACCAGGGTGACGTGGATGAAGAGGCAGTTTTCGCGGCCGTGCTCGATGGCCACCTGGCGAATGGCCTCTAAAAAGGGCTGGCTTTCGATATCCCCGATGGTGCCGCCGACCTCGGTCAGCAGGATCTCGGCGCCCGAACGCTCGGCCACGGAGTGGATGAAGCCCTTGATCTCGTTGGTGATGTGGGGAATGACCTGCACGGTTTCGCCCAGAAACTCGCCGTTTCGCTCCTTCGTGAGGACGTTCCAATAGACCTTGCCCGTGGTCAGGTTCGAAAACTTGTTGAGGTCCTCGTCGATGAAGCGCTCGTAGTGGCCAAGGTCTAAATCCGTTTCGGCGCCATCCTCGGTGACGAAGACCTCGCCGTGCTGGTAGGGGCTCATGGTGCCCGGATCCACGTTGATGTAGGGGTCGAGCTTCTGCGCGCTGACCTTGAAGCCGCGGGCCTTCAGCAGCCTGCCAAGCGAAGCCGCTGTGATGCCCTTGCCAAGACCGGAAACGACGCCGCCGGTTATGAAGATGTATTTCACCATTTGCCCGCGTCCTCCTTGAAGATTCCTTCGTTAAAATGAGATAGGGCAAAGCCCTAAATATATAAATCCAAAATATCTTGCGCGGCCTGCCGCTTGGTGATGCGCTGATCCATGGCCTGTTTTTCGATGAAATGGTGGGCCTGCGGCTCAGTTAGGCCTTTATTTTCGATCAGCAGCCACTTCGCGCGGTTCACCAGGCGCTGTTCTTCTAAAAGCCCAAGCAATCTGCGGTTTTCTTCCTGCAGGGCGGCGATCTTCGCGTGCGCCGCCTGCGCAAGGCGCACCGCCTGCAAAAAGGTCTGCCCGTTGATTGGCTTACCAAGGGCCAGCACGCCGGAATCGCCCATCGAGGCGGCCGCGCCGTCGAGTTCTTCCTGCCGAACGAGCAAAATCGAAGCCAGCCCCAAGGTAGAGGCGGCGAACAGCGCGAGCTCCGAGCCATTTTCGCCGCTCAGGGGGGCATTGACCACCACGAGGGAAAAGGGCCTGTTCGTGAGCAGACGCCTGGCCTCGCTGCCGGAGGCCGCGGTTTCGATGGAGGGAAGGCGAACCTCTTCCAGCAGCGCGCGAAGGGCAAGGCGCCCCTTTTCGCTGGAGGAAATCAGCAAAGCGCCGCCGGTCAAAGCAGTACCCCCTTTCCGGCCTTAAGCGAGGCGATTTAGATCACGGGGAAGTCATTCTCGATCTCGAAGCTCTCGGCGTCGCCGGAGCGGAACATCCTCTCGTATTCGCCGAGCTTGTGCGAGAGGAAGGGCTCCGCAAAGCGCGAAGGCAGGGCCCTTTTCACCAAATCGGAACCCTGCGCCAGGGCCACCGCCTTTTCAAGGCTGCCCGGCAGGCTCCCTAGCACCTCCCCCTCCGGAAGGAGCGTAAGCTGCCTTTCGATGCCCTCGGCGCCAGCTTCCAGCAGCAGGGCAAAGCCGATGTAGGGGTTCATGGCAGGGTCTGGCGAGCGAAGCTCGATGTGGGCGCCGCGGTCGCCGCCCGACTGCGCCACGCGCAGGAGCTGCGCCAGGTTCTGGTTCGACCACGAGATTTCACCGGGCGCGTCAAAGCGCCCAAGGCGCGAGTACGAGCCCGGCAGGGGGTTTAAAAAGGCGCTGATTTCGGCCACGCGCGAAAGAATCCCCTGCATGAAGGCCTGGGCTGCCTGGGTCAGGCCCCCTTCGCCCTTGACGACGTTTTCGCCATCCTTTTCAAGGGCGATGGAAACGTGCAGGCCGCTGCCGCTCTTATCTTTCAGCGGCTTTGGAAGGAGCGAGGCGTAGAGCCCAAAGCTCGAGGCGACGGTTTTGGCCACGTTCGTGAAGGCGATGTAGGCATCCGCCATCTTGATGGGGCTTCTGCGGTGCAGGTCGATCTCGTTTTGCCCGGGGCCTGATTCGTGCAGCGAGGAAGAGGGCCTGATCCCCATCTGCTCGAGGTTCAGGCAAATCTCGCGCCGCACATTTTCGCCCTTATCGAGCGGGGCAAAGTCGAGGTAGCCTGCCTGGTCGTGCGGGGCCAGAATGGGCTGGCCCTGGTCGCCCAGGTTGAAGAGATAAAACTCGCACTCCAGCGCGATCTTGGCCGTGTAGCCCAGCGCCTGGAGGCGCCTTACGCTGTTCTTTAAGATGCGCCTGCCGTCGAGCTCGAAGGGCTCGCCGCTTGAATACAGGATGTCGCAATATACCCTGGCGACCCTGCCGCCCTGCTGGGGCCGCCAAGGGAGCAGCGCCATGGTCGTCAGATCCGGCATGAGGAGAAGATCCGAGCCCTTGGTATCGACAAAGCCAAAAATGCCCGAGGCGTCAAAGCTCTTGCCGAAGGCCGCCACGTTCTCGAACTCATCCGCCATGATGGAGATGTTTTTGAGCCTGCCGAACAGATCGCAGAAGGCCAGGCGAATGAACTTCACGTCGTTTTCGCCCAAGAATGCGCCGGGGTTTTCGGTCATGGCCGGTTCCTCCTTCATGGCTTGCAAAATAGAAGGCCCCGCGCGCCTTTGGCGGGTGAGCGGGGCGATCAACACGATGCTTTGGGCTCTCGGCCCATATCATTTTAAAAGATGTTGCCCAAAGATGCAAGCCGCTTTTGCGGCCTTGCGCAAAAAGACCTGCAAAAAAGCCTTAATACACGGTATAAAGCTGCTTATAAGGGTTTTTTGAGTTTGGGCTAAGCAGTGTAAACTCCTCTTGCAAAATCGCGCCCGCATCGCCGCCAAAAGCCGAGCAGAAGGCCTCGATATCGCCGCGAATCAGCTCCAAATCCGCGCTTTCTGCGCGCCTTGCCTCGACCTGGCTTGGCAGCACCGCGCTGCCAAGGCCGCCGCGCACATAGATGCGGCCGCCGTGCATGCCCGTGGCGCAGAAATCGCCCACCGGGGTTTCGCCGGCCAGGTTCAGCACCACGATGCGCCCGCCGGCCTGGTATTCGCCCAGGAAGGAGCCAGCTCTGCCGCCCATGACGATCACGGGCACCTTATCTTGATATTCCTTCATGTGGATGCCGCAGCGGTAGCCCACGTTGCCCTTGATCAGGATTCGCCCGCCGCGCATCGCGTAGCCCAGCGCATCGCCGCAGGAGCCCGCCACCACGATTTCGCCGTCGTTCATCGTGTCGCCCACGGCGTCTTGCGCGTTGCCGCCCACGAAGATCTTCGCGCCGTTCATGTAGGCGCCCAGCGCGTTGCCGGGCACGCCCTGAAGCGTCAGCGTCTTGCCCGAGAGCCCCGCGCCGATGTAGCGCTGCCCCGTGATCTCGGTCACGGTGAGCTCCGCCGCGGGGGAAGCCTTGATCTCTTCGTTTAAAGCCCTAAAAACCTTGCCGCTTGCCTGAATCGTCATACTCTCTTCCCTCCGGCTAGCATAATTGCCCTCTCGGCCTTAGAAAAGGCCATGAGCTGGGGCTTTTCTGCGATGAGCCCAAAGTCGATGGTGCTTAAGGGGATCTGATCCCGGATCAGGGAGGTGTAAATGCCCGCGCGGCGCACGTCGCCAAGCAGCAGGTAGCCCACGAGCCTGTCGTCCTTGATGAAGAGCTTCTTGATGCCGCCTTCGTTGGGCAAAACAAGGCATTCGCCCTGGTAGCTGCCCGCCGTGATCAGATGCAGGCCGAAGAAGCCGCCCGCGTTCATGGGGAAGGCGTTTTCAAAGCTCGAGGCAAGGCCCGCCATGTTTTGCCCGGCCGTGTAGCCCTGGGTGTAGGCGTTTGGCAGAACCGCCAGGATCTTTTCGCTGCCGCCGTCGCTGATGTCATGGCTCAAGGTGAGGTCGCCGGCCGCGTAAACGCCTTCCAGGCTCGTTTGCATGTGGGCGTCGACCTTCACGCCGCGCGCGATCTCGGCCCCGGCGGCCTGCAAAAGGGCCGTGTTGGGCCGGACGCCAACGGCCAGAACCAGCACGTCAAACTCCAGCTCTTTGCCGCTCTTGAGCCTTGCCGTATTGCCCTTGAAGAGCTCGACCGAATCGCCCAAATAAAAACGGCAGTTATTCTCTTCCATTTTGGTCTGCACGATGGCCGCGCAGTCCTCATCGAGCACGGCGGGCAGCACCCGCGGCATCATCTCGATGATTGAAACCGAAGCCACGCGGTGGGCGATGCCCTCCGCGCACTTGGTGCCGATGAGCCCCGCGCCGATGATGAGCACGCGGCTTTTTTCGTCGATCAGGCCCTCAAGCTGCAGGGCGTCGTCTAGGTTCAGGAAGCCGACCTTCTTCTCAACGGTATCAAGCCCCTCCATCGGGGGCACGAAGGGCACCGAACCGGTCGCCACGAGGAGCTTATCGTAGGGGAATTCCTCGCCGGAGGCAGCGCGGACGATCTTCTTAGAGGCGTCGATTGACTCCACCTCGGTGTTCAGGCGCAATTCCGCCTTATGGCCGGCAAAAAAGCTCTCGGGCCTATACGAAATGTGCTCAAGATCCGTCTTGCCCTCTAGATAATACGAGATCAGCGGCCTGCCATAGGGCCTGTGCCCTTCCTTCGAAAGCAGGGTGATCCGCCCTTCCGCATCCTGGGAGCGGATGCCCTCCACGCAGGCAATTCCCGCATGTGAGGCCCCGATGATGAGATAATTCACGCGGAAACCTCCCTCTCTTCAAAGATGATGGCGCGGTTTGGGCAGCCCTCCACACAGGCCGGGATACCCTGGTGGTTTTGCATGCATAAATCGCATTTTTGCACCGCCACCCCGTCAGAGGGCATCACGGCGCCATAGGGGCAGGCCATGATGCAGGAATAGCAGCCCACGCACTTTTCTTGGTCGATGGTCACCTGGCCGTCTTCGAACTTCAGCGCGCCCGAAATGCAGGCCCTTTGGCAAAAAGGATCGTCACAATGGCGGCACGAAACCGCAAAAGAGATACCGCCGCCCTCCTCGATGCGGATGCGCGGGTTAATCTCCCTGTCTTTCAGGGCTTTGGCCATATCGTCCCTGCCGGATGTGGCGTTGGCAAAAGCGCAGTTGTATTCGCACAAGCGGCAGCCAAGGCACCACTTTTCATCCACATAGATGCGTTTCATCGC
>JAITTC010000204.1 GCA_031287285.1 Christensenellaceae bacterium | reverse complement strand
GCCACTGCTGCTTTTTGCCTCCGCGCCTCGCGGTTTGGCTCACTCAAAACCGCGCCGCCGCCGGTCGCGAGCACAAGCCCCTGCTTTTTAGACTGCTCCTCGATGATCCTCGACTCCATCTCGCGAAAAAACCCCTCGCCCTTCCGCGAAAAGATCTCTGGAATCGGCATTTTAGCCTCTTGCTCGATCAGCGCGTCGAGGTCTATGAAGGCCTTGCCAAGCCTTGCCGCCAGGATGCCCCCCAGCAGGCTCTTGCCCGAGCCCGGCATCCCCACGAGCACCAAATTCGCCTTGCTCGCGGCGACGCTTTTCAGCGTTGCGGCCACCTTCTCTTCTGAAATCTCGCGCCCCAAAAAGCGCTCGGCGCTGCGGCGCGCCTGCAAGACCAGCATGGGCAGCCCGCCCGCGCAGGGAATGCCGAGCCTGGCCGCGTCCTGCAAGAGCAGGGTGCGCCCGGGGTTATAGATCGCGTCCGCCACGGCTGAAAGCCTTGGAAAGCGCCGCAGATCCACCAAGCGCTGCAGGTTGTTTGGGTACATGCCGGCCGGCGTGGTATTCAAAATCGCATCCAGGTCGCCGTGCCGCGCCTGCAAAACCGCATAATCGACCGGCCCCGAGCGCGAAACGCTCAAAATCTCCCTCGCGCCCTCGTCCTCGCAGAGCGCCCGCGCCGTGCGCGCCGTGCCGCCGCTGCCGAAAATCGCGACCTTCTTGCCCCTTAGGCTCAGGCCCTTGCGGCGCAGCATCTCCCTCATGCCATAAAGATCCGTATTGTCGCCCAAAAGGCTGCCATCCTCGCGCCGAGAGATGGTGTTCACCGCACCTATGCGCCTGGCCGCCGACGAAAGCTCGGCAAGGTAGGGAATCACCGCCTGCTTGTAGGGAATCGTCACGTTGAGGCCCTTGAACCCGCCGCTTTGAAGGAAGGCCGGCAGTTCAGCCTCGCTTAAGTTCTTCAGGCCGTATTCATAGCCGCCAAGGCCCTTGTGAATCTCTGGCGAGTAGCTGTGCGAAAGGCTTTTCCCCAGCAAAAAATACTCCATCCCTCATGCCTCGCTATAGGCGCCGATGAAGTTCAGCTCCTCATAGTCCCGCTCAAACTCCGCCAGCAGGCGGATGACGCGCTCATCCTCGATGCTCGCGCCGATGTCGAAATAGAACATGAACTCAAAATCGCTGCCGGGGATGACCCGGCTTTCGATCTTGGTGAGGTTTAAGTTCAGCGCGGCGATTCGCGCCAGCGCGCGATAGAGCGTGCCCGCGCGGTGCGGCAGGGCCATCATCAGCGAAACCTTGTTGGCGCCCGGGTAAATCTCGAGCTTTTTGCTGATGCAGATAAAGCGGGTGTGGTTATTGCTTTCATCCTGAATGCTCAGATCCAGGGTTTTGAGATTATAAAGCGCCGCGCAGGCCGGGGAAGAGATCGCGGCCACGCCCTCGCCAGCCTCCGCTTCCGCAGCCATCTTCGCCGCCACGGCGGTGTTGGCGCATTCCAGAACCTGCACGCCGGAAAGCGAGCCCAAGTACCTGGCGCATTGGCGCAGCGCTTGCTCGTGCGAGTAGATTTTTCTGATCTTTTCGGGCGGCAGCGCTGCCTTGCAAAGCAGCGCGTGGCGAATGTGCAAGGCTGTGGATCTGACCACATAAAAGCCCTTGCTCTTGAGCAGATCGTAGACCGTCGTGACCGAGCCCGCCGAGCTGTTTTCAATGGGCAGAACGCCGTAACGGCAAAGCCCGCTCTCTACCGAGCGAAAGACCCCGTCAAAGCTCTCAACATAGAGGATCTTGGGGTTTTGGAAGAGCTTCACCGCGGCTTCCTGGCTATAGGCGCCTTCCACGCCCTGGCAGGCGACGGTCGCGCTTTCTGGAAAGAGCCGAGGCGTGCCTTCGCGCGCGAGCCGGACCTCGCGGGCGATGGGCCTGTCTTCCGCAGAAAGCGCCTGGTTTTGAATCGAGCGGCTCACGTCGAGCAGCCCGCCGTGCCAAACCCTGGCATAGCCTGCCAGTTCCTCGCCCGCAAGCTCTGAAACGCGGTTGATCACCTCGCGCTCGCGCCCCTGGTCGAAGATCGGCTGGCCGCTTTCGCGCTTCCAATCCGCCATCGAAAGGCTCAATTCCATCCGCCTTTTGAATAATCCGACGAGCTTTTCGTCGATTTCGTCGATTTCCTGCCGAATGCCCTGTCTTTCCATCACCAAAACCCCTTCCTAAACCCGATTTTCTTTATTTTGAAGCCTTTCGGCGGCCAAAAGGCCGTCGAGCAGCACGATGGCCATCATGGCCTCGCAAACCGGCACGGCGCGCGGCACGATGCAGGGATCATGCCTGCCGCCCACGCGCAAAACCCTCTCTTCCATGGTCTTTAAATCGACGCTTTGCTGCTCGTGCGCGATGGAGGGCGTCGGCTTGAAGGCCAGGCGCACCACCAGCGGCGCGCCGCTGCTCATGCCGCCCAAAATCCCGCCGGAGCGGTTGTTTTTGATCTTAAGCTCACCGTTTTCAATGGCGAAGGGGTCGTTTGCCTGGCTGCCGCGCTGCTTGCACAAAGAAAACCCTTCCCCAAACTCGACGCCCTTCAGCGCGGGGATGGCGAAAAAGGCCTGCGCCAGCTTCCCGTCGAGGCCCTCAAAGAGCGGGCCGCCAAGGCCGATGGGCAGGCCGGTGGCGGCGACCTCGACCTGGCCGCCGATGGAGTCCCCATTGGCCGCCACGCTGCGAATCGCGCCCTGCATCCGCTCACCCGCGCGGTCGTCGAGCACCGGAAAGGCCTTCTTCGCCGCCGAATGCAGCTCTTCCGGGCTGATTGCCTCCAGCGGGAACTCGGCATCCCGCGCTTGCGCGACGCTCAGGATGTGCGCGCCGATTTCGATGCCCCCGCGCCGCAGGATCTGCAGGGCGATGCCGCCCAAAACGCAGATCGGCGCGGTCATTCGCCCGGAATAGCGCCCGCCGCCGCGCAGATCCTCTTTGCCGGCGCTCTTCATGTAGGCCGTGTAGTCGGCATGGCCCGGGCGCGGCAAGAACTCCAGCTTTTCATAGTCTTCAGATCGCTGGTTCGTGTTCCTGATCTCAAAACGCAGCGCTTCGCAGGTCAGCACCCCGTCGCGCAACCCCGAAAGGAAGAGTGGCTCATCAGCCTCCCTGCGCTTGGTGGCCCATTCACCTCTGCCCGGCGCTCGGCGCAGAAGAAAGGCCTGAAGCTCGGCCAAATCTACGGTCTCCCCGGCGGGCAGGCCGCGCGCCTCCCCGCCAATAGACGAAGCGTGCGAGGCCCCGAGGACCTCAAAATCCAGGTTTTCGCCCTTAAAGCGCATCCGCCTTCCCCCCTAAGCTCCTAAAGTCCTCAAAAAAATGAGGATAGGATTTATTCACGGCCTCGGCGCCTACAATCGTCACCGCTTCCTCGCAGCGAAGCGCCGCGACCGCCAGCGCCATGGCCAGGCGATGGTCGCCAAAGCACTCTGCTTCCCCGCCGCTCAAGCTCTTTTGGCCCTCTATAAACAAACCAAAGTCCGTTTCTTTGATCTTGGCGCCGATCGCGCGCAAACACCGAACCGTGCAAAGAATGCGGTCGCTCTCTTTCAGCCTAAGCCTTTCCACACCGGTTATGCGCGCATTTCCCGGGGAAAGCGCGGCCGCGACGCAAAGAATCGGGGCCAGATCGGGGCAGTCGCTGAGGTCTAGCTCGCAGTTCCCGGCCAAAACGCGGGGCAGCATCTCGAGTATCGCGCGGTCGCCCTGCGCGCTTTGCCCGTTCAGCCCCTCGACCTCGACCTGCGAACCCAAGGCGTTCGCCGCCGCCCAAAAGGCAGCCTGCGACCAATCCCCCTCGACCGTATAGCGCCCCGGCGAGCGAAAGCCCTGCCCGCCCGGCACCTCGAAGCCCTCTTCCGTCCTTACAGCCCGCACGTCGAAGCTTGCGAGCACATCGAGCGTCATTTGCGCGTAGGGCGCGGACTCCAAAACAGACGTGAGTCTGATTTTGCTGTTCCCTTCGAGCAATGGAAGGGCCAGGAGCAGCCCTGTAATGTATTGCGAAGAAATATTGCCCGGCAATTCATATTCCCCGGGCTGCAACCTGCCCTCCATGCGCAGCGGCAACCTGTCGCCCCAAAAGCGTATGCCCTTTT
>JAITTC010000203.1 GCA_031287285.1 Christensenellaceae bacterium | reverse complement strand
GTGGCTGACTTCAAACTCGCCCCGAGTCCGGACGCGCGAAGCTCGACCGGACTTTTTTAAACTGTGGAAGGCATTCCGCTTGCGGAATGCCCTTGAATGAAGGCTCGAAAAGCAGAGCTTTTCGAGCAAAGGCGGGGGAGCAACTCCCCCTGCTCCCCTTCAGGGGTAGGCTGCGGGTTGCTTTTGCTTTGCGAAACACGATTGGCTTGGAGATTGCTCCATGAGTCCGTCACCCTCGGGCGGGCTTTCATTTCGCGCAGTGGTTTTTGACTGAGAGCGAAAAGGAGGCGGTTCTTGGCAGGCTTAAAATTTGGCCAGATGACCAGATGGACGGCCGGGTTGCGTTCGCACAAAACCCTCCGAGAACAACCCCGAAATGCTGGAGCGGCACGGTTTATGAGGGATTACAAGGTTGAAAACCCTTTTCGTATCAGGCATAACCCTTAACGATTTGCTTCAAGGGCTTTTGCAGGGGCATGGAACGCTACTGTTCCGGGGAAGAGAAGCGCAAAGCACGGCTGTAGCCCTCAAAACCCAGGGATCGCCCCAAAGCCTGGAACCATTAGATGAAACGCGGAAAGGATTTCGCTGAGAGCAACGCCGGGCGGGAAAACACGGGCGTAAATTCTAATTTGTCATGCGGTTCAAAGTTACATCAACTTTTCGAGTATATAGCTTTCTTCGTAGCGGTCTTTCGGGTTATCGATTCTAACGACGTTAAATCCGCACTTATTGATATAAAAATGATGATTGCGTTTAGAGAATCCCGGCGTCTCTGTGCGCCATATCCGTGCATCGGCGTATTTTTGCTCAACGAAATGCCAGATGATCGTTCCGAGCCCTTTATCATGGTAAGCGGAATCAGTAAACATGTTGCCTAAGTAATATTCGTGCTCTTTTTGATGAAATACGTTCACCGCCCCGATCATCACACCATCCTGCAAAACCTTATAAGCATCTGCGTCGCTGTTTAGATACCATTTACGGATAAACTCGCCATTATCATAACCCGGAGGGCCACCAGCTTCATCTCCCAGGTGAATTCGGGCATCTTCATCAAAAGCTCTTTTCATGATAGTGGTCAAAATCTCTACGTCTTCTTCTGTGACATTTTCAAATGTCAATCCGCAGTAAATTTCCATTTTACCTCCATCAAAACCCAGTTAATATTAATATAGCACAAAACCCTCCGAAAACAACCCCTAAACGCTGGGGCGGCACGGTTTATGGGGGAGTATAGGGTTAAAAACCCCTTTTCACGCAAGAAAAAGTCCTTAACGATTAGCTCCAAGGGCTTTCGTGGGGGCATAAAACATTAGCGTTCCCGTGAAGGGAAGCGCAGGGCGTAGCTGTAGCTCTCAAAACCCAGAGCTCGCCAAAAAGCTAGGCCTCGTTCGTTGCCTTCGAGCACCTCAAGGCTTAATGAAGAGAGCGAAAGCTCTCGCAGCAGCGCCTCGAAGGCTGCACGCCCAAGACCTTCGCGGCGCCTCCCGCGGCAGATGAAGAACTGCCGCAGAAAGGGCGGCTCTTCGCTCAGGCGAAGCAGCGCGTAGCCTACGATTTCCCCCTTGCTTTCGAAGAAATAGGCGCTGTATTCGCCTTCGAGAAAGCCCCGCATGCGCAGGGCCAATTCCTCGGTGTTCATGGGGTTTTGGCTGCCCTCATCCTCGATGAGCTGGCGGTTAAACAGGGCGAGCCTGCCGCAATCGGCAGGCTCGCATTTGCATAAGCTGATCACTGCCCTTTGACGGCTGCCTTTATGCGAGTCAGAGCCGTTTCAAGCCTTGACCTTTGGGTGGCCAGATTCAGGCGGATGAATCCAGAACCACCCTCGCCAAACTGGATGCCCGGCGAAACCCAGAGCTTGGCCTTGTCGCGCAGAAGCGCTTCCAGGGCTTCGTCGCCGAGCCCAAGGGCGCCGAAGTCAACCCACTGCAGGTAGCTGCCCTGCAATTCGTCTGCCTTGATTTCGGGCAGCTCGGCCTTCAGGAAGCTCTGCACGAGATCCGCGTTGGCCTTCAAATAGACGAGCAGCTCATCGAGCCACTGGGCGCCGCTGCGGTAGGCGGCCTCGCAGGCGATGAAGCCATAGAGCGAGCCGCCGTGCAGGCCAAGCCCCTCACTGAAGCGGGCGAATTGGTCGCGCAGAACGGGGTTTGCGATGAAGATATTCGAGGTGGCGAGGCCCGCGAGGTTGAAGGTCTTGCTCGGGGCGGTGGCGATCACGGAATTGCTGAGGTAATCGCCGCCGAGCGACGCGAAGGGCGTGAGCTGATTGCCCGGCAGGATAAGATCGCCGTGGATCTCGTCGGAAACGACGACCACGCCGTGCTTTAAGGCCAGATCACCGATTGTTTTGAGCTCTTCGCGGCTGTAGACCTTGCCGATTGGATTGTGCGGGTTGCAGAGGATGAAGAGCTTTGCCCTGCGGCGCGCGAACTGCGCTTCGAGGTCGTCAAAGTCGATCTCGTAGTGCTCGTGCACGCGCTTTAGCGGGCTTGTGACGAGCTGGCGGCCGCTGTTTAAGATCGCGCGAGGGAAGGGGTGATAGACCGGCGGCTGAATGACGACTTCATCACCTGGCAGCGTCAGCGACTGAACGGCCAGGTGCAGCGCGCCCACCACGCCTGAGGTGGCGACGAGCCAATCCTCTTGAACCTCGTAGCCCTGGCGGGTTTTGAACCAGCTTTGCACCGCGGGGAAGTAGTTTTCGGGCAGGCGGTCATAACCATAGAGGTTATGCGCCGCGCGCGCTGAAATCGCCTCGTAAACGGCGGGCGGGCTTTCAAAATCCATGTCTGCCACCCAAAGGGGCAGGAGCTCCGGGTTGGCCCACTTGGCGCTGCGCGTGGTGCCTCTTGGAATCAGCTTGTCGAAATCATACGCCATGAGTAATTCCCCCTTATATCCTGCGCGGGTCAGCCCGCACATAAAAACGCTTTAAGCGCTGCAGCACTCCGTCTTTTCTAGCGCGCCAGAGAGGAGGATCTCGTCGAGAGCTTGGAGCAGCGCTAGATTTTGCTCCTTGGTGCCGACGGAAATGCGGTTTAGGTCGAAGTTGCGGATGATGATGCCGTATTTTTGGAGTTCCTCCGAAAGGCCGGCGACATCAAGGCCCGTTTTCAGGTAGAGGAAGTTCGTCGAGGAGGGGTAGACCTCCCAGCCATAGCTTTCGAATTTCCGCGTCAGCATTTCGCGATCCCCGGTAATGGAATCGTAGATAAAGCGCTGATATTCCTCGTCTTCAAGCGCCGCGATGGCGGCCACCATGGCCAAGCGGTTGATCGAACTCAAGGCCCCGCCGCGCGATAGGCAGGTGATGACCTCGGGGCTTGAAACGCAAAAGCCGATGCGCATCCCCGCCAGGCCGTAAAGCTTCGAGAAGGTGCGCACAACGACGAGATTTGGGTGCTTTTCAACGTTTGAAATCATGGACTTCTTGCGCTCCGGGTCGGTGGCAAAGTCCAAATAGGCTTCGTCCACCATCAGGATGATATGGTCTGGCACCTTTTCGATGAAGGCCTCCAGTTCCGCCGTCTTTTCGGCCACGGAGCTCGGATTGCCCGGGTTGCAGACCATGATGAGCTTGGTTTTATCGGTGATTGCGGCAAGGGTGGCGTCCAGATCCTGCCTGAGATCTTCCCTTACGGGGATGGTAACGAGCTTCCCCTCGTTGCGCGCCACGATCATGGGGTATTGCTGGTAGGGCATCGACGAGAGGATGACCTCGTCGCCGGGCAGGATGAAGGTGTCGCCAATTGCGTTGAGGATGCCAGATGCGCCGGCTGCCACACCGAGATTTTGCGGCGTCACGCCGTACTTCTTCGCGATCGCGCGGAGCAGGTCGCCCTGCCTGTCAGGATATTGGAAGGCGTGGGATTTCGCTTCTTCGATCATGGCCTCGATGGCTTTTGGGGAGGGACCGTATT
>JAITTC010000184.1 GCA_031287285.1 Christensenellaceae bacterium | reverse complement strand
AGCGTCCCCCTTTTTTGAAGAGGCCTTTGTGCGTACTTGCTGGATTGCCGCGTCGCTTACGCTCCTCGCAATGACGAAAGAAGCCACGGAGTACCCTTGCGACCGGCCGCGCCGCCGCTCTCTTCGTCATTGCGAACGGCAGTGAAGCAATCCAGCGTCCCCCTTTTTGAAGAAGCCATTGTGCGTTCTTGCTGGATTGCTTCGTCGCTTTGCTCCTCGCAATGACGGGAAGGAGCGCTGAGGTGGGAGCCTGGCGCCGGTCAGCCCTGCCAAGTCGCTGCGTTGTCGCAAGCCAAGCCTGTCAAAGCAGCCGAAGCGCCGTTGCAGACCCCCTTTCTTAGCGCAAACAGCGCCCGGCGTTGCTCGGGCGCTGTTTTTGCGCTGTTTCGCTGCTTGCCGCGCGTGAATGGCAGGGGAAATCATGCCGAAGAAGATTGAAATTGAAGCGGAGGAAAAAAGATGTTGACAAAAAGGGAAGGGGGGGGGGTATGATGGATAATGTTGAAAGATTATAGGGTTGGATTTCCATAAAGAAGGGGGAAAAAGCATGGCAATCAACACCGCCGATACGGGGAAGGTCTTCAAGAACGAAACCGTGAGCATCGAGGGCAACATCATTCGCTGCCAGCAGAACTTCATCCAGATCTCGAGCATCAGCCAGGTTTGGACGGGGCAGCTGCCCAAAACGCCCTTGCCGTGGCTGGGGATATCCTTCCTGTGCGTGACCGGATTACTCACCTGTGTGATAGGAAGAGGAGTGGCATATCCCACTTTGGGTGGGCTTCTGCTTATAGGCATGGGCATTGGGGTTTTTGCGTGGTCTTACGCCAAAAACAAGGACCTTTATGGTTTGCACATCGAGATGAGCTCCGGCCATACCTACACATTCATCGCGGAGGATGCGAAGTTCGTCGTGCAGGCCTTTGAGGCCCTTGCTCACATCGTGCGCACGAAGCTGACGGCAGAGAATATCCTGTTGAATTTCGGTTCGGGCAAAATCGTGAACCAATCCACGAATGTGAGCGCTTGATATGGCGAAGATCATCATGAATGGCGATGGAATCGTTGTGAACGAAAGCCAAAACGTGGCCATCAACCAGGGGCCGGCCGCCGCCGGCGATTTTGCGCTGCTGGAAGAGCAGCTCACCGCGGTTTTGGCCTGCTATCGGGCGCGCGGCGCCAAGGCGGCCGAGATTGCGAGCCTTGAGGGGGCTAAAAACGCGGCGCATGCGCGGGATGAAGGCAAATTGAAGGCGGCGCTGAAAAAGCTGGGCGGCACTGCGGTGAATTTGGCCAAGGAGCTTGGCCTGGCCCTGCTGGCTGACTACATCGTGCGGAACGCCGCGCTTTAGGCGCTGACTCCATTCGCAAAAGCGCCCCGTTCGCCGGGGCGCTTGGCTTTTTAAGGGGCTTTTTTCGTTTTTGGGTTTTCAAGGGAAGGGAAAAGAGGTATGATAAAGGGGAAAGGGGGCCTAAGGATGGACGAGAGGGTTTATTTTTCGGTGAGCTACGGGCTGTACATCGCGGCGGCGGAGGGCGAAAGGGGCCCGACGGGCTGCGTCGTGAATTCCTTCTTTCAGGTTACGGCGGAGCCTCCGGTGTTCGGGCTGAGCCTCAACCGAGCGAACTACACGGCTTCCCTGCTGAAAACGGGCGGGCGCTTCGCGGTTTCGGTCTTGGCGGAAACGGTCGATCCCGCGCTGATTGGGCTGTTTGGCTATAGCTCCGGCAGGGATACCGATAAAAACCGGGGCGGCGCCCTCATTTCATCGCCCAATGGGCTGCCCATTTTGAAGAGCGGCGCGGTTTCATACCTGGAGCTTGAGGTGGAAGGGAAGGCGTCGGTCGGCACGCACGAGGTGTTTTGGTGCAGGCTCACGGATGGCGGCTTGCTCGATGAAAAGGCGGCGCCCCTCAGCTATGCCTATTACCACAGCACTTTGAAGGGGAGGGCCCCGAAGAACGCCCCGACCTATATCAAAGAAAAAGGGGAAAGCGAAGAAAGGAAGGAAGCAAAAATGCCTGAAAAGAAGCAATTCGCCTGCTCTGTTTGCGGCTATGTCTACGAAGGGGAGATCCCCTTTGAGGATCTGCCGGAGGATTGGGTCTGCCCGCTCTGCGGCGTGCCCAAATCCGAGTTTGAAGAGCAATAAAAGGCGCCGGACGCAAAAAAGAAGCCCCTTGGGGCTTCTTTTTTGCGCCTGGAAGCCGCTTTAAATGTCGGCCACCCAAAGGCCGTGCAGGTTGCAGTATTCATACACCGTCACGGGCCCGTCGCTCACATAGAAGATGGCTTCCGGCGTGCCGGTGTGCGAAAGGCTCACACGCGAGGTGCGGTTTTGCTCCACGACGGCAATCCAGGCGATGTGATGCTCCTCAGCCATCGGGTGGGCGACAGAGCCGACCGAAACCTTGAGCATATTGCCCGCGCGCACGCCGACGGGCAGGTGCTTTTCTTGAGCCGCATCGCTGGTGTTGGGCGTTAACTCCTGCATTTCTTCGCCGCAGCACACGACGCTGACCCCGGCGCTTTGCAAGAAGCTGATGACATTGCCGCAATGGGGGCAGCGATAGAATTTACGCTCGTATTTCATGAAAAATACTCCTTCTACGCCTTGTTTCATTCGAAGGGGGAAGCGCCCCTGCGCCCAAATGGGCGAAGGCGCCGCACGAAAAGGGAAGCGGGCGGGCGCTTTTCGCGCCCGCCCGCATGGGGATTTAGCCCAGGAAGAAATCCTTATCTTCTTCGCTCAGGTACTTGCTGGCCTTGTTGACGTTGAAGGTCACGCCGATGCCTGGCGCGTCCCAAACCGTGACGTGGCCGTCGCGCAGGAAGTTATTCGGCAAGCCCTCGACGATGTCGTACCACCAGGCGGGGTCGCCAAAGGGGTATTCGTAGGCGATGTAGTTCTGCGGCATCGTCGCGCCGACCTGGGTCAGAGCAGCCATGCCGAACACGCCGTCAAAGGTGCCGTGCGGGGCCATCATGATGCCGTTGAGGTCTGCATATTCCGCGATCCACTTAAGCTCCGCAATGCCGCCGACGTCCGCAGGGTCTGGGCCGACGATGTTGACCGCCTGCTTTTCGATGAGCTCAACGAAGTTCTGGCGCAGGAAGATCTGCTCGCCGGTGTGGATGGGCGTGGTGGTCTGCATGGTCAGGTCGCGGTAGGCGTGGGCCATCGTATAGGGCGTGTAGTCGCCGGCGATGGTGTCTTCCAGCCACATCACGTTGTAGGGCTCGACGCCCCTGGCCAGGCGAAGGGCATCAATCGGCGTGAAGCCCGGGCCCGAGTCAAAGGCGAGGCCGACCCTGTCGCCCACGACCTTCTTCATGCGCGCGATGAAGTCGATGCTCTTGGTGATCGCTTCCGAGGTGAGCAGGCTGCCCGGGTTAAACCTGGCGTTTGAGTTCCTTGGCGGGTAATAGGTATTGTAGGCGTCGCTCTCTTTATAAAAGCCGCCCCGGTGCCAGAAAAGGGCCGTTTTAACGATGGTGAAGCCCTCTGGAATCTCGTTTAGGTGGAGGATATTTTCGGCGATCTCTTCCGGGGTCTGCGGGCTTTGATGGGGGCGACCTTCGTCGACGAAGCTGCCCTGGTAGA
>JAITTC010000174.1 GCA_031287285.1 Christensenellaceae bacterium | reverse complement strand
GCATAAAGACCACGCCGGATGCGGGCATCAAGCCGCCCGTGCTCGGCATCGCCTATAGCTTCGTGCAAAAGCGCGTCGCGTACGAAAGCGCGGACGCAGTGACCATCCCCGTGGCGCAGCTGCCGAACCTGCAGCTGGACGCGCCCAATTACCCCACGGAAATCTTCGCTGGCGATTCGCTGAATCTGACGATGAACCTCTTCAACAAGGGCAAGTCCGCCATCCACAACGTGATGGTCGTTCTGGAGGCCGAAGGCCTGCGCGCGGAAGAGAGTTATTTCGCCGGCAATATGGAGCCTGGCGTGACGAAGACCTACGACGTGGGCGTTTCCGTCGACCCCGGCGTGACGGGGCAGATTAGCGGCAATATCGTCGTCACTTTTGAAGACAATTACGGCAACGAAACCAGGCGCGAGCTGCCGATTTCCGTAAGCGTCATGGAGATGGATTTTGGCTCGGAATTCGCCCCGGAAGGCGGCGACATGGCGGCGTTCGAGCCGGAACCGCAGCCTGGCCTGCCCAATTGGGTTTATTTCGCGGGCGGCGGCGCGCTGCTGGCCATCGCCGCGATCGTTACGATTCTGGTGGTTCGCAAGCGCAGGAAGAAAGAGGGAGCCATCGATGAGATGGAGTGATTTAATCCGCCTGAGCCTGCAAAATCTCTGGCGGCGCAAGACGCGCAGCGTCCTTACGATGATCGGCGTGATGATCGGCACCGCCTCCATCGTGGTGATGGTTTCCATCGGCATCGGCATCAACCAGGGGCAGATCGACGCTCTGCGCGAAAGCGGGCAGCTGACGACCATCGAGCTGTACTCCAATCTCTATTACATGGGCAACGGCGGCTCGATGGGCGGAAATTCGACCGTGATGGTGGATGAGGAAACCACGGTGAAAGAGCAGAAATTCGACCAGGCCATGCTGCGCAAGATCGCCTCGATCAAGCACGTCGTGGCCGCGACCCCGATGGTTGATATCTACCAGTTTCAGCTGCGCACGGGCAAGTATGTGAGCTACAACTCCCTCACGGCGATCTCGCCGGACGCTCTTGGCGCCCTCGACATTCAGCTCAGCGAGGGGAACGGCTTCTCGGCCAATTCTGGTGACACCATCGAGATCATCCTGGGCGCCGGCAGCCTCATGAACTTCCGCAACGAAAAGTCCCGCACGCAAAACTGGGACGAGGCGCCCGATATCGACTGGCTGAACGCCAAATACACCGTGACTTACAGCGACTGGAGCAACACCGACAGCGACGGCAACCCAAAGACTTACGAGTTCAAGGCCAAGGTGGTCGGCCTGATTCCGGATTCGGGCAGCCAATCCTCCTACAGGATGTTTACGAATATCGACGCGATCCAGCGCCTGATTGCAAAGAACAAGGCAGCGTTCAAGAATTCAGACATTAAGACCGACCAATTCCCAAACGGCAGCGTGCGGGTAGACGATTACATGAACGTGACCGAGGTGCAGCGCGCGATCCGGATGCTCGGGCTCAATGCCTGGTCCCAGATGGAATGGATCGAGCAGATGCAGGAGCAGACGCGCTCGCTGCAGCTGATGCTCGGCGGCATCGGCGCGGTGGCCATGCTCGTGGCCGCGATTTCGATCATGAACACGATGCTGATGTCGATCTATGAGCGCACGCGCGAGATCGGCGTGATGAAGGTGCTCGGCTGCAGAATGTCTTCCATCGGCTGGATGTTTTTGAGCGAGGCTGGCTTCATCGGCCTGGGCGGCGGCATCACCGGCCTGCTATTCAGCTATGGCGTCGGGGCGCTCGTGAACCTCGTTCTCTCTACGCAGGGCGCGATGGCGGGCTTCCGCTCGGTGATCCCGCCCTATCTCGCCATCGGCGCGCTGGGCTTTGCGGTGCTGGTGGGCATGCTGGCAGGCTTTTACCCATCGCAGCGCGCGATGCGGCTCTCTGCCCTGGCGGCGATCCGCACCGAATAAAAAAAGGGCGCCTTACGCGCCCTTTTCGCCTTTTTGGATTTCGCCGCGAAGGTGGTTCAGCGCCTCTTTCAGGCCGCCGATCTCGTCGATGATGCCGTTTTCCACGGCCTGCTTGCCGTCCAGGATGGAGCCTACGTCGTTTGCCATCTCATCCCGCGAGAGCAGCAGCTCATAGAGCCTTTCGGTGCTGATGTGCGAGTGCTCCGTAATGAACTTTGCCACGCGGGCCTGCATATCCCGCATGTAGTCGAAGGACTGCCTGGCCGTAATCACCATGCCGGAGATGCGCACGGGGTGAATGGTCATCGTGGCCGAGGGCACCATGAACGAGCGCCCGGCGCAGACTGCCAGCGGCACGCCGATGGAGTGGCTGCCGCCAAGGACCAGGCTGGCGCTTGGCTTTGAAAGGCTTGCCACCATTTCGGCGATGGCAAGGCCCGCCTCCACGTCCCCGCCGACGGTGTTGAGCAGCAAGAGCACGGCCTTGATCTTCTCGCTTTGCTCTGCCTGAAGCAAAAGGGGCAGAACATGCTCGTATTTCGTGGTCTTGGCCTGCGGCGGCAGCACCGAATGCCCCTCGATCTGCCCGATGATGGGAATGGCCGCGATCGGCCCCTCGTCCAGGTTCTGCGTGCCCGTTTCCCGCAGGGATGGGCCGCCCTCCGCTTCCTTTTTCTCCTCTGGGTTCAAAAAAGCACGGCGATTCATTCGTGGTTCCCCTTTCCTCCGCTCATTTTGAATCGAAGTCGCCGCTTAGTATGGCAAAATCGCGTCTAAATCATGTGAAGGCGAGGGATGGCCTTGATCCGCTGCCTAAGATGCAAAACGCGCTTTGATGGCAATTTCTGCCCGCGCTGCGGCCTTGAGGCGCCGCATGCCGCGTCCATTCGCTGGCCGGCCTTCGCCATCTGCTTTTCTGCGGCGATGCTCTTCTGCGCGGGCGCCCTGCTGCTCGTGCTGTTCGCTTCTCGGCCAGGTGAGGCCTGGGGGAGGCCCATGCCGGGGATCCCGGAGCTCGCAAAGGGCTGGCAAGACGAAGAAAGCGGCTGGTTTCAGCCCGGGCAATATCTCGTCGGGCAGGATATTCCGCAGGGCGAATATTACTTCTTAAAGCAAACGAGCCTGACCGAGGACGAGTATGCCTGGATTGAGGTGCATTCCTCCCTGATCGAAACCGACTACCTCGTCGATGCGAGCTTTTACGTCAACTACATGGTCTTCTTGCACACAGGGCAGCTGCTCGTCGTCAGCGACGCCATGTTCATTCCCTCGCGCGATGTACCCCCGCATACCGACTGGAACGAGGGCTTTCTTCGCGTCGGGGTCGATATTCCGGCCGGCGAATACACCGTGCGCCCCAAATCCTCGGCCTGGTATGGCCGACTGAGCCTCTACCACGGCACGGACTTCACCCGGATCGAAAACTTTTTGGAAGACAGGATGTTTAACCGGCCGATCAGCGTGAGCCTGCAGGATGGCGACTGCGCCTTCATCGAGGATGCGGAGCTGATTCGCCCGGAGCTCAGCCCCAAGCTGCCCATTTAATCCAATAGGCCCTCTTTTTTGCGACTCAACGAGCTGCCGGCGGCATAACGCCCTCTCTTTGACGAGGAGGCTTTTTTTGGCGCCTGGCTCAGCGTCCGCGCCCGCAAGCGATTCATCGGAACTGGGTTGACGAAAGCGGGGATTCGGGTTTTGAAATCCGCATGCGTTTAAGGTTGGAAGCGCAAAAAGGAATTTTTCCGCGGCGATGGAAATTTTAGGGGTACATTGCGGCTTGATCGACTCTCAAGGCATGCGTGGGCAGGACTCATCGAGGGGCTAGAATATATTTGGGGCAAAACGGCTCTCGAGGCATTGCGTGGGGCAGGACCTCATCCTTTGCCGTTCCCGGTCGCGAGAACTTGAGCGGGGCATCGCGGGTTGATCGGCTCTCGGGGCATTGAACGGGGCAGAACTGCATCCTTTGCCGCTACGCTC
>JAITTC010000151.1 GCA_031287285.1 Christensenellaceae bacterium | reverse complement strand
GCCGAAATGTATGAGGGCTGCGTGATCAGCAATAACGAGATGAGCGGCTCCGTCACCGCCCTATCCAGCGGCGCCGTAAACGTGCTGCAGGGCGGGAGTTTTATCATGCACGGCGGCGAGATTTCCGGCAATCGCGCGCAGCACGGAGCAGGGGGCATCGCCGTGCGCGATTCCGGTTCCAGCGTCGATATCCGGGACGGGGTAATCTCGGGCAACAGCTCGGGTAATTCTGGCAGCGGCATTTATGTGGGCAACGGCACTTCCTTAAAGCTATCCGCAGGCGAGATCATCGGCAATACGGCGGCCAACAATGGCGGCGGGGTGTTTTGCGAGAACAATAGCGCGTTTGAGATGACGGGCGGGGAAATCTCGGGCAACAGCGCGGTTTTTGCTGGTGGCGGGGTTTACCTGCTCGGCAACGCTGCCATGGAGCTATCTGGAGGGGAGATCAGCGGCAATACAACAACGTACCTCTCGGGCGGCGGCCTATACATGGCTAGCTCCGCGACACTCGATTTGAGCGACACGCCGACCTTCGACAGGAATAGCGCCGGGGAACATGGCGGCGCCATTTACATCGAGGGCTTCAGCGGAGCAAGCACAGGCTTGGAGGTTCCAAGCGGTGCTCGGCTCACGAACAACACGGCAGGGCAGAATGGCGGCGGGATTGGGATAGCTTATTCCGACCTGGCCCTGCTTGACGTGAAAGACGGCGCGACCTTCGCGGGCAACAGCGCGCAGGTAGCTTACACTCGCGACCCGGCGGACGATGCGACCTACACCGCGCATGTTTTGGGCACGAGCTGGACATCGCCGTTGACGCAGGGCTACAATAACTACGATATCGCTTACACAAATGGCGTAAGGATCGCGAACTACACCCTCACGTACGCGCTGGACGGCGGCACGAACGCGGTCGGCAACCCGGCGAGCTATTCCAATACGGATACCTTCCCCATCGCGATCGGCAACCCGACCAAGGGCGGCTATACCTTTGAGGGTTGGACGGTCGACTACGCGAACGCGTCCTTGGCCGACTTGACGACGAACACCAAGAACTATTCCATCCCGGCCGGCACGACGGGGAACATCACCCTGACCGCGCAGTGGAAGAAGAACACCGGCGTGATTGGCGGCGGTGAGAGCGACCCAACGCCGGAACCGAGCGCCACGCCGGAGCCTTCGCCGAGCGCAACGCCCTGGCCGGGGGCAAGCAACGTGCCAAAAACCAGCGACGAGGCGAATTTGGCCCTGTGGGCAGCTCTGCTTGGCTTTGCGGCCATCCTGCCGGGCGCGCTAAGCTGGGGGATCAAGAGAATTCGCGGCTAAAACAGCGAAAAGGGGCGGTTCCTTAACGGAACCGCCCCTTTTTAGATGTAAAGCTTGCCAAGTTAGGGCAGGGGGTAGACCTTTTTGCCAAAGGCGGTGTTGACGACAAGGGCCGCGCTCAAATACACCGCGACGGCGCCCGAACCCAAAAGGGAATAGGCTGAGATCAGCGAAAAGCTTTTGGGGAGCACGCCCAGATCGGTCAGGGCGATGAAGGGCAGGGCGATATCGACCAGCACGACGATGATGGAAAGCAGGCTGAACTTCGTGAAGAACGCGGGCGTCCAAAGGAGCATCACGATCGTCAGCGCGAGCCAGACGAAGCCATCCACCCGGCCGTCAAGCGGCGCGCCGGCCTGAAGGGCGCTGTATTTGAAGAACATCTCGAGCCCGCTCGCGAACATGAAAAAGGCGCTGAAGAACAAAAAGGTGTTGCCGCCCGTGTGGTTGCCGCCTTTTAAGTCCATCAGGCCGACGATGACCTGAATGAGGAAGCCGCCGAGCAGCCAGCAGCCGATGAGAGGCATCGCGGCGGCGGTGACGGAGCCCGTCAGCAGCGCAAAAAAGCACATACAGGCGGCGGCCAGGGCGACGAGCCCTGCGGGGGTGGGGTTAGCCCAGTCCTTGGGCTGTTGTGGGGTCGTGTTGCTCATGGTAAAACCCTCCAAATAAGAAGTTTTCAAAATAAAACGCGCCTGCCGCGAAGATTCTTTTCGCAACGGGCGCGTTATTTTGCCTTGGGTGAAGGGAGCCTAGCTCACCCATGCAGTCCGCCGCGAACGAGAGAGAATAGCAATCAAGAGGGCGATGGTAATTCGTCCAATCGAGAGCTCCCTTGTAATTCGCAGCGAGAAAGCGCGCATGGTTACCTCCAAAGTCCTATTGGGCAGGATTATACAGAAACCGCGCCCAATCGTCAACCGCTGGGAATGTTAAAAGAAGATTGCGGCCTGCCCAAAGCCATGCTATACTCCAGGTGATACGATTCGCCGAGTGGAGGATGTTACGAAACGATGGACGATCTTTCAAAGCGCTCCGTGGTGGCCTACGGCACGCCGTTTATGGACTTTTTGGTGAATGCAGACCATCTGCCCACGCAGAAGGACGAGGGCGCGCGCATCTTGCAGACCAGCTGGCAGGGCGGCGGCAAGGTTTCCACCGGGCTTGCCGCCTATGGGCAGCTTGGGGGCAGCAGCGCGATGACGGGCATCATCGGGGCCGATAGCTACGGCCAGTTCCTGATGAAGGACTTTGCCCGCTACCACGTCGATACCTCCCGCCTGATTGCAGACGGCAAAACCGCCTTTTCGGTGATCCTTTCAGACCCGATCACAAAGGGGCGCAACAACATCAACCATGGGCCTGCCTGCAGGCCCTACAGCTTAGAGGATGTGGATAAGGGCTTCCTCTGCTCGCATAAGCTGCTCTTCATCGAGCAGGCAAGCGCCCTCACGCACCAGCTTTGCGACTGGATGCACGAGGCGGGCGGCAAGACCTACATAGACGGCGACGAGTACTCGGGTGAAATGCACGCCATCGTGCCCAAGATCGATATCTTCGTGGGCTCCGAGTTCTACTACCGCTCTCTCTTTGGAAACAGCGAAAACCACGAAGAAAACCTGCGCCGGGTGCAGAAGCTCGGGCCGGAAATCGTGGTCTTCACCTTTGGCGACCGCGGCTGTGCCGCGCTTTGGAAGGGCGGGTACCGCTATGTGCCCGGGCACCAAATCACGGTAAAAGATACCTTGGGGGCCGGCGACGTTTACCACGGGGCCTACCTCAACGGCCTGATGCGCGGCATGGATCCCGGCGAAAGCGCGCGCTTTGCCAATGCCGTGGCCGCGATTAAGTGCATGGGCATTGGCGGCAGGGCCTCGATCCCCGACTACCAAATGACGATGGACTATTTGCAGACCGGGGACTTCAATCGCGAGCTGATTCGCCAAAAGACCGAGTTTTACGCTACTTTCAGCGTGAAATAACCACCGATAAACAAGGGAGGAGCACCGCACATGGCATTAGTTAAAATCGGCGTTGTGCCCATCAAGCGCGGCGGCACGAATATGGAGTCGGCCGTGCAGCAAAAGAAGCTTTTCTTGAAAAAACTCGAGGAAATCACTCCAAAATCCGTCGCTTTGGTCGACATGGAAGGCGTTCTTGAGAACGGCATCCTCTGGGCCTACGACCAGCTCGGCGCGGCCAAGGCCAAGCTCGACGCCGAGAAGGTCGACGCGCTCTTTCTGCCGCACTGCGATTTCGGCTGCGAAGAGGTCGTGGGGCGCCTGGGCTCGATGATGGGCCTGCCCGTCCTTCTTTGGGGCAACCGCGACCCGCTGCCCGTGCCCGGCGCCACGGACCGCGATACCCAATGCGGCACCCTGGCTTCGTCCAAGTGCCTGCAGCGCTACGGCGTGCCCTTCAGCTACATCGTGAACTCCGATGTGGACTCAAAGAGCTTCGTCAAGGGCTTTTTGGACTTCTGCGCTGTGGCCAACGTGGTGAGGTCAGCAAAGAGGATGCGCATTTTGCAGGTTGGCTCCCGCCCGCAGCCCTTCCTTTCGGTCATCTACAACGAGGATGAGCTTTTAAGCCGCTTCGGCATCGAAATCACGCCCTGGTCGAGCGCTTCGGTCGTGAGCGATGTGAAGAAGATCCTCGCGGGGCGCGCGGCTGAGGTCGAAGAGGGCGTCAAGGACTACGCTTCCAAGGTGGACGTAGGCAAGATGCCCATCGAGGCCCAGCGCGGCCAGCAGGCCATTCGCCTTGCGATTCTTGACAAGGTCAAGGCCACCCAATCGGATGGTGTGGCCCTTGAGTGCTGGTCGCTCCTGCCCGCAAACCTGGGCGTAGGCGGCTGCCAGGTCATCGGCATGCTGTCTGATCTCGGCATCCCCACCGCCTGCGAAACCGACGTGCTCGGCGCCGTTTCGGCCGTGCTTTTGCAGGCTGCGACTCTCGGCAACGAGAGCCTCTTTTTCGCGGATATCACCGTTCGCCATGCGCAGGATGATAACACCGAGCTTTTATGGCACTGCGGGCCCTTCCCATCCTCGCTGCACCACCCGGCCTCCAAGCCCTGGATCGCCCCCGGCGGGCAGGGAAACTTCGAGCTGAAGAATGGCGACGTCACCATCGCCCGCTTCGATATGCTCAATGGCAAGTACTCGCTGTTCTCCGGCGAAGGGCGCGGCGTGGACGGCCCTGCCAAGGGCGGTACCTATCTATGGTTTAAGGTCGATAATTGGGAGGAATGGGAAGAGAAGATCGTCTTTGGCCCCTATATCCACCATGTGGCCGGCGCCTACGGCCAATACAGTCAGATTTTGAGTGAAGCCTGCAAGTATATCGGCTGCGTCGAGGCTGACCCGATGCGCCCGGTGCGCAGGGT
>JAITTC010000221.1 GCA_031287285.1 Christensenellaceae bacterium | reverse complement strand
GAGGCGGCCATTTGCGCCACCATTTTTAAAAGAAGGCTTTGCTGATTTATTGGCCGTAGTAATTGATCAGGCAGCCGGCCAGGATGATCTCGGCTTCGCCGGGGCTCAAGTCCGGCAATGAGAGGGTGATTTCCCTCTTTTCGCCGCTCTCTTTGATGAGCGTCGCGGGGATTTCGCGGGTTTTGCCCTCGACAAGCGCCGAGCGAATGCCCTTCAGCGCGACGACGTCGCCCCGCGCGATGCCGCTCTGCGCCGCGTTTTGAAGGGTAAAGGGCAGCATGCCCCAGTTGACCACGTTGGAGCGGTAGCGCTTCGTGGCATAGTCCCCCGCGATGTTGGCGCAGCCGCCGAGCACCCTTTGGCAGGAGGCTGCCTGCTCGCGGGCCGAGCCGTCGCCCGGCTTTAAGGCGAAGACCAGCGAGCCGATTCCCGTATTTTCGGCCGAAAACCCGGCCAAATCGAGGAGCTTTTTCGCTTCTGCATTTAGGGCGCCCTCCCTGCGCGAATTTTCGGCCTTCTGCGCTTCGAGCGCCGCCAGCACATAGTCCGGATCCTTGCGCGAGAGCGCGAACATCGACAGACGAAGGGGGTTTGAGCGGTAGGACGAGGTTTCGCCCGAGGGGATCAGCTCGTCGGTCGTGGTGACCGGGTCGTAGATCGCGGAAGCGACCTTGAGCAGGTAGTTTTCGGGCAGGGCAATCTGCGTCGGCCAGTCCGCGATGTTGGGGCCGAACTGCAGCTCGACGCTATCGTCCGCCTTGCCCCAGCCGTCATAGACCCGCGCCGCGTAGACCGCGTCGTCGTATTCATAGCCACAGTCCGGCTCATCGGGCAGCTCAAGCTCGTTGGCCGCGGTTAAAATCCCGCCGTTTAGGGCGGTCGCGGCGATTGATCTGGCATCCATCAGCGCCACATAGGCAAGCTGGCCTTCGCCCGGCTTCGCGCCCTCGCGGGAGGGGAAGTTGCGCGTGTTGTGGCGGATCGAGAAGCCGCCGTTGCCCGGCGTATCCCCGGCGCCGAAGCAGGGGCCGCAGAAGGCGGAGCGCAGCGTCGCCCCGGCCAGGGCAAGCTCTGCTGCGGCGCCGCTCTTCATCAGCTGGATGTGCTGGGGCTGGCTGGCCGGGTAAATCGATAGAGAGAAGGCGTCGCTGCCGATGTTCCCGCGCTTTAACAGGTTCGCCGCGAAGCGAAGATTTTCGTAGGTTCCGCCGGAACAGCCACCGATCACGCCCTGATCGACCTGGAAGCCCTTTTCGCTGAGCTTTGCCGTAAGGCTTGGCGGCTCCTTGCCCTTGAGCATCGCCGCTGCCTCTTTTTCGACGCCCTTTAAGAGCTCTTCGGCCCTTTCTTTGAACTCGCGGATCGGGTAGGCGTTCGACGGGTGGAAGGGCAGCGCGATCATGGGCTCGATGGCCGATAAGTCAACCTCGATCAGCCCGTCGTAGAGCGCGCCGTCCGGCACGCGGAGCTCCTGATAGCTTTCGGGGCTGCCATAGGCCTTGTACCAATCCAAAACCCTCTCGTCGGTTTCCCAAATCGACGACAGGCAGGTGGTTTCGGTCGTCATCACGTCGATGCCGTTGCGGAACTCCACGCTCAATTCGCCTATTGCCGGGCCGACGAATTCCATCACCTTGTTCTTCACAAAGCCCGGCGCAAAAACCTCTTTGATGATGGCCAGGGCCACATCCTGCGGGCCGACGCCCTTTTGCGGCCTGCCGCTCAGGTGAACGGCGACCACGCCCGGGTAAGAAATATCGTAGGTTTTTTCGCAAAGCTGCTTGACGAGCTCCGGCCCGCCTTCGCCGATGCCCATGGTGCCAAGGGCGCCATAGCGCGTATGCGAATCCGAGCCCAGGATCATCTTCCCGCCGCCCGCCATCTTTTCGCGCACGTATTGGTGAATGACCGCCTGATGAGGCGGCACGAAGATGCCGCCGTATTTCTTTGCAGCAGAAAGGCCGAAGAGATGGTCATCCTCGTTGATGGTGCCGCCGACGGCGCAGAGGGAGTTGTGGCAGTTGGTGAGCACATAGGGCAGCGGAAAGCGCTTCATGCCGCTGGCCCGCGCCGTTAAAATGATGCCCACATAGGTGATGTCGTGCGAGGCCATCCCATCAAAGCGGATGCGCAGATCGTCCTTGCTGCCAGAAACGTTATGCGCCTGCAAGATGCCATAGGCGAGCGTCTTTTCCCGCCCCTGCGCGCCTTCCTTAGCCCGAGAAAAGGCCCCGCCTTCATAGAGGAATCTGCCTTCTTTAAGCTGAATGGCCAAAGTCATTCCACCCCCGTGATTTGATATCCCCATCGTATAAAAAGTGAGGGGAATCGTCAACTCCTTTTTCGAAAAGAAAAGGGATTATTCAAAATCATCGCGAGGGATTCCAAGGCCTGCCCATGCGAGGGGCATCTCCCCCGCTTTAAGGGCAGGCCGCGAGCCGGTTTCGCCTTTGGGTGGCGGCCAATTGAGCAAAAGCAGGAAAGAACGGCTTCAGCGGGGTTAAAGCCCCACCGGGCGGCCGAAAAAGCCCTGAAATCGCGCAGCCTGCGGCCGGAGCGTGCGAAGGGACGAAAAAAAGGAGGGGCCTCCCTCCTTATTGCTTGCGTTTGGCGTTTAAAACTCCGTCGCCTTGTTATAGATCACCAAGGGGCCCTCTTCTCCGCCATTCAGGCTCTGCAAATCATCCGGCTGCATGTGGAAGCGCTTGGCGACCTGCCAAATATCCTCATCCTGCGCGGGGTAATAGAGCAGCACGCCGCTGGCCCTGCTGAAGACCGCTTCGCTTTCTTGCACATCCTCTACGAAGGAGAGTTTGCTGCTCTCAAGCTGGGTAAAGTTCAGCTGAAGGCCCAATTGCAGCTCCACGCGGTCGCCGCCCATCAGGATGCCCTGGGCGCTGTATACGCTCAGCGCGTAGCCGCCGCCCCAGTCGATATTGGGGAAGGTATAGCGGAATGGAATCTCTTCCGCATGGGCCGAAACCCCAAATCCGTCGCCATACAGAACCGTCGCCTCGATGATGCCCTCGCTGACCAGCTCCCCGTCCTCGATCTCAAAGCTCGCGGCGATGGGCCTTGCCAAAACGGCGAAGACGCTGCCGCGAAACTCGGGAATTTCGATTTGGTGGTTAAGGTTTAAGCTCTGCGAGAAGGCGCGAATGCCCCCCGTGAATTCCTGCTCGGCATTCTGCGCTTCGATGATGCGGTTATCGGCCGAGAAGATGTCTTCCAAAGCGGAATACTCAGTCTGCGCAAAGGCCTCAGCCCCGGCCTGGAGGATGCACTCGATGCGAAGGGAACTCTCGCTCTCGCCTTCGACAGCTTCCGCGATCAATTCGCGGGTTTCCGCGCCGGTGAGCAGATCCATGCCATAGCGTGCGCCGGGGACCTCGACGTTCATCGAAAACGGCAGGCTGAATTCCTTCACATAGTAGGGAAGCGTGGCGGAAGCCATCGCCACCTCTACGCGCACGCTGCCATCCAGCGTTACGCTGCCTGCCCCGATCACCGCGTTGCTCACCGCTGCCTTCGCCCCCGAAAAGAGCACCCGAGTGCCCTCTTCTTCCGCAAGGGGGAAGCTCTCAGAGAGCAGCACCCGCTGCCTGCCGCCGCCCGCCCGGGTGAGCGCCACGGCCTTCGTATCGCGCCTGGCGACGCTGCCCGCCTCCTCCACGTTGGAAACGGTCTGCAGTGTCTTTTCTTCCACAAGCTGTGCCTCTAGGGCGATATCGGCGCGAACCGATAGGCGCCCGCCGGATTCCACGGCGTTCACGCCTTCGATATAGCCCCAGACGTTTGGGCGCATCTTCGAATTCGCGTTCTCAATCTCGATGGCCGCGTTGATCGTCGTTTCCGCCTCAATGGC
>JAITTC010000116.1 GCA_031287285.1 Christensenellaceae bacterium | reverse complement strand
CATTGCGATGGTCGCTTCGCCTAAACGCAGCCCTTCAAGGCAGCCAGCACCTCCTTCGTCATTGCGATTGCCGCATCGCTCCGCTCCTCGCAATGACGGCGGAGCAATCCAGCGTAATTGCTCCTTGTAGCGCTTTTGCGCGTAGCTGCTGGATTGCTTCGTCGCGTAGCTCCTCGCAATGACGGCGGAGAAGAGAGCTTTTCGGGCCGCCGACTGGCCCTACCGTGCCCTACGTCGCCACAAGCCAAGCCTTCTCCGCTGCCGACTCAATGCCCGTGAGAGGCAACCCTTCGCGCGCTGCCTCAGCTTCGGCCGGGGCGACAGCGCGTCTTCTCGCCTCGTCATCCGCTTTTGGGACGGCGCAATTCCCTTTGCGCATAGCTGCTGGATTGCTTCGTCGCGCAGCTCCTCGCAATGACGGCGGAGCAGTCCGGCGTACTTGCACCTTGAAGTGCCTTTGCGCGCAGCTGCTGGATTGCTTCGTCGCTCCGCTCCTCGCAATGACGGCGGAGAAGAGAGCTTTTCGAGCCGCCGACTAGCCCTACCATGCCCCACGCCGCCGCAAGTCGAGCCTTCTGCGCTGCCGACTGGCCCTACTAATCCATCACGCCGCCGCAAACGCAGCCCTTCAAGGGAACCAGACCTCCTTGTCATTGCGATTGCTTCGTCGCTCCGTTCCTCGCAATGACGGCGGAGAAGAGAGCTTTTCGGGCCGCCGACTGGCCCTACCATGCCCCATGCCGCCGCATTCAAACCTGCCTTTGCGCACAGCTGCTGGATTGCTTCGTCGCACAGCTCCTCGCAATGACGGCGGAGAAGAGAGCTTTGCGGACCGCCGACTGGCCCTACCATGCCCCACGCCGCCGCAAGCCAAGCCTTCTGCGTTGCCGACTGCGCCACGCTCTCTGCCTAGCTGCTAGGCTCTGAGGAAAGCAGCATTTTCGCGCTGGAAAAGGCAGAAGGCGGGGAATTCGCGCTGGTCTTGGGCGAGGCGCTCGCGGGCCCGGCGGGCGCGTTTGCGCTTTTCTGGCAAAAGAGAAGGCCATCCACCGTGCTATGGTTGGCGCAAAACGAAAAGGGAGGCTTTTTCATGCAGGAATACCGCATAGACCTCAATGCCCGTGAGAGGCAGCCCCTCGCGCGATGCCTGAGCTTTGGCCAGGGCGACAGCGCCTCTTCTCGCCTCGTCATTCGCTTCTGGGACGGCGCAATCCCCCTTGGCCTTGGCGCGGGCGACTACGCCACGCTTTCGGTCTACCTGCCAGGCTCTGAGGAAAGCGGTATTTTCGCGCTGGAAAAGGCAGAAGGCGGGGCATTCGCGCTGGTCTTGGGCGCGCCGCTGCTCGCTTCCCCCGGCATTGCGCGCTGCGCAGCCTCGCTGTATGGCGCGGACGGCTCCAGGCTGACCGTCGGGCGCTTTACCTACGCGGTGGAGGAGGATCCGAGCCTGCCTGGGGATCAGGCACAGGCCATCGAGCAGATCGGCCTGCTTCAGCAAGCCCTCGCCGCCGCCGCGCTGATGCGCGATGAGCTCGACAACCTGAGCGGCGAGCTGAGCTCCGCCGTGGAATACGCGCAGGCCATGGGCGATTACGCCAAGGAATGGGGCGACAGCGCGCAAAACGCCGCGGGGGGCGTCGCCACGACCTGGGAGAACCTCCCTGGCAGGCCGGCCGAATTTCCGCCTGCCCCACATGGCCATATGGAGTTTTCATCCATCTCGGGGCAATTCGAGGCCCTATCGGACGCGCTGCGCGGCCTGCTCCTTCCGGCTGAAGCGCCCCAGGCGGGGGCTTCGCTGCTGGAGCAGCTCGATGCCTTGGGCGCGGAGGCCCCGGCATCCGGCTATTTTGCGCTGGGCGCAGCGCCCGACGCCCCGGAAGCCGCGGGTCTTTGCCTGTTCTTCGCCCCGGATGCCCAGAATATGAGCGCCCTCTTCCTTGGCGCTGCCTCGCTTTATATTAGGCGCAAGGTAAGTGGCCTTTGGGCCGGGGACTGGACGAATTACAGCCCGAAACCCGCGATTTCGAGCTTTGGCAGCAGGAGCTTGAGCCTGCAGTCCGCATCCTGGAGCGGCAGCGCGGCGCCATACACCCAGAGCCTGCCCCATGGCATCCCCGGCGGCTACGCCGGCGGCTGCAAGGCCTTGGTCGGCCTTGGCTCCCCCCTGATCGAAAGCCAGCGGGCCGCCGCGCGCAGCGCCAAGCTCTACGTTGCATCGCTGACGGAAAGCAACCTCGTCATCGGCTGCGAGGGAACCAAGCCGAGCACCCAGCTGCCCATCCGGCTGCTGTATTGGCTGACGCCGGAAGAGGGGTCGGGCACGGTTGTGGACGCGCTTTTTCTTTAAACCCTAGCTGCAAAAGAGGCGGGAAGCATCGCTTCCCGCCCCTTTTTTTATTTTGTTTAGTCGCTTAAAGAGCCCAATTCGGCTTGCTTTTCTTTTAAACCATAGAGCAGAACGAGCAGGGAATCGGTCAGGTGCACGTTCCCCAGCGCGATGGCGTCGGGCACGGCCAAATCGACCGGGGCGAAGTTCCATATGGCGCGAATTCCGGCCTCAATCATCAGGTCGGCGACGGATTGGGCTTCTGGCGCGGGCACCGCCACCACGCCGATGCGGCAATTCGACTTTTGGATGAAGGCAGCCATTTCGTGCAGGGGGTAAATGGGCGCGCCGCCTACGCTTTGGCCGAAAAGGGAGGCATCCACATCGAACAGGGCCCTTACGTGCACGTCGCTCTGCAAAAAGCCTGGGTAGGCGGCCACGGCGCGGCCGATGTTGCCGGCGCCCGCAATCACGAGGGAGTAGCTGCGGTCAAGGCCCAAGATCCCCCCGATGTAGTTCTTCAGTTCGGCGACATTATAGCCATATCCCTGCTGGCCCAGGGTGCCAAAGCAGTTGATATCCTGCCTGATCTGCGACGCGGTCAGGCCCATGCGGACGCCAAGCTCCTGCGAGGAGATGCGCTGGACGCCCTGCCGCTCCAGCGTGCTCAAATAGCGATAATAGCTGGGCAGCCTGCGAACGACAGCGGCGGAAACCCGTGCGTTTGCCATGAAATCGCTCCCTTCCCTTGGCCCGCGCCTGATATTTTTTTACCAATCTGAAGTATACCAGCTTTAGGGGGCCGAAGCAAGGGGCAGGATGCCGCCGCAATCACTTGATGCAGCGCAAGACCCAAAAGCCCTTTTTGCGCGCGATGCACTCCACGGAGGAAAAGAGGGTTTGCAGATGGGTTTGCGCCGATTCCGCGCCCTGCTGCCTGCGGATGACGAGATAAAGCGTGCCGCCCGCCTTCAGCGCCGCGTGCGCCGCGGCGAACAGCCCATAAACCAGCGCCTTGCCGGCGCGGATCGGCGGGTTGGTTAAGATAAAATCAAGGCAGGGGGGCAGGAGCTTCCGCCCATCGCCGCATAAAATCCGGACGTTGCCCAGCTGATTTAAGGCAGCGTTGCGCCCCGCCAGCGCCGCGGCCCTTTCGTTGGGCTCGATGAGGGTGATCTCAAGCCCTTCGTTCCACGCGGCCAAAAAGCAGCCGATGGGGCCCCAGCCGGCGCCCAGGTCGGCAGCTCGGCCGGTAAGCGCGGGCAGGCTCTGCAGGAGCAGGGCGCTGCCCTCGTCAAGCCGCCCCTTTGAAAAGGTTCCATGGTCGGTGATGAAGCGAAGGCTCGTGCCCCGAAGTTCCGCGACGATCTCGGTTTCACGGCTTTTTGCTTCGGGGTTTTGGCTAAAATACTGGCCGTTCACGCGCGCGCCCCCTTTTTGATCGTGTTTGCCCCATGAGCAGTATAGCACAGCGGCGCCGCGGCGAAAATGCCCGGCGCGGCGGAAGGATAAAGCTTAAAAGCGAATGGCATACTAGGCGTTAAATGGAGCCGCCTCAAGAAGGGAGGAAATGAAGGTGTTTAAAACCCGCTGGCCGTTTTCAAAAGGCGGAAAGACCGTGCCCAATTTCGATAATCCGCCGCCGTCACCCCGCGAAAAACCGCCGGAGCCGCCCGAGGCGCTGTTTGCGAGCCTTGACAAGAACCTGGAGCTTCTTCGCGAGATGTTCCATTCCCCGCTGAACAAGGACTTTATCGTGAGGGAATTCATTTCCGCAGGAACGCCCTGCGCCGTTCTTTCAATCGAGGGCTTTGTGGACAGGAAGGACATTGAGGATCACATCATGCGCCCGCTGATGCACCTAAGCGCCTTCAGCCAGCGCCCTTCGCGGCGGGACGAGGACCTTCTGAACTACGTTTTGCCCTTGGGCAACGCAGGGGTCATGAGCGACCCTGTCGCAATCTCTAAATCCCTGCTGATCGGTAACGTCGCCATACTGCTCGACGGCTGCCCCAGGGCCATTCTTTGCGAGGCGCAGGGGATGCAGCGGCGCAGCGTGGGGCTTCCGCTGGTGGAAGGCGTGGTTTCGGGGCCAAATCAGGCCTTTAACGAGAGCATGCGCGTGAATATCGCGCTGGTGCGCTCGGTTTTGAAGAGCCCCGATTTTGTGACGGAACTCGTTGACGTGGGCAAGAGCATCAAGAGCTCGGCGGCGATTTGTTATATGCAAAACATCGCAAACCCGACATTGGTCGAGGAGGTTAAGCGCCGCATTCGGGGCATCGACAAGGACGTCATCTACAACGTGGGGGAAATCAACCAGCTCATCGAGGATAAGCCCTTTGCGCTGATCCCGCAGGGCATGCTGACCGAGCGCCCGGACCGAGCGGCCGCCTTCGCGATGGACGGCATGATTTTGATCCTTTACGATAATTCCCCGCATGCGCTTTGCGTGCCGGTGACGATTTCCCACTTCGTGCAGACCTCTGAGGATTCCTTTTTGCGCTGGCAGTACGGCAGCCTGATTCGCATCACGAGGATTTTCGGTACCTTGATCGCCCTGCTGCTGCCTGCGATGTATAATGCCCTGATCCTCTTTCATCAGGAGCTGCTGCCGCTTGAATTGCTGACCTCCTTGGTGGAAGGCCATGTGCTGGTGCCCTTCCCGGCTACGGTGGAGCTCGTTCTCATGATCGGGATCTTCGATCTGCTCAACGAAGCGGGGATTCGAATGCCCAACAGCTTAGGATCCACGCTTGGCATCATCGGCGCGCTGGTGCTTGGGCAGGCCGCCGTGGCGGCGAACCTGATCAGCCCCGCGCTGATCATCATCGTTTCGATTACCGGCCTTGGAAGCTTCAGCGTACCCTCTTACAGCCTTGCTCTGGCCATTCGCATCCGCCGTTACGCCTACATCGTGATTTCCACGCTGCTGGGCTTTGTGGGCATCGCGCTGATGACCCTGTGCTTCCTGATGCTCGACTGCGGGGTCGAAAGCTTCGGCGTGCCCGTGCTTTCGCCCTTTACGCCCAAAATGCCGCACAATCCGGATTCCGTCTTTCGCCTTCCCATTTCCCTGCAGCGCATGATTCCGCCGATGTTCAGGCCCAAGCAGCGGACGGCGGCCCGCAATCCGCGCGGCTGGGAGGAGGAGAATTCGCCCAATGAATAACAAACTGCATTCCGCCGAGATGCTCGGGATCCTGATGGTCGTGATCACGACCCAACAGCTCAGCAATTCGGATCAGCATATCTATTTCGCCGGGGACGCGCTCTGGGTATCCGCGCTGCTTGCCGGGCTGATCGGCATTCTCGTCTGCTTTGCTGTGATGAAACTCGCGGGCAATACGGGCTATTTCGATGCCTGCGCTTCCATTCCCGGCGCGCGGGTGATCTGCGGCATCGTTTTATCGCTTTTGTTCATGGAATTTGCCGCGCAGATCTATAAGACCGCGATAGACATGCTCAACCTCTATGCCCTGAGCTTCACCCCGAGGTTTTTTCTTGCCTTCGTCGTGCTGCTCGCGGTTTTGCCGGGCTGCTTTATCGGCACGGCTGCCGTGGGGAGGACCATGCAGCTGATCTTGCCGTTCATGATCACCCTGCTCCTCATCGTGCTGATCTTTTCCTCCATCGAGCAGTGGGACTTCAACAACCTCTTCCCCATTTTCGGCAATGGCCCGAATACGATCCTGACCAATGCCTCTAGGAGCATCCCCAGCTTCCTTTGGCTGCTTCTTCCTTTGATTGAGCTTCCGCAGCTGCGAAAACCGGGCGCCATAGGGATGAAGGCTGTGGCCAGCGCCTTGTTCCTGGTGGCGATTTCTTACTTTACCGTCAACCTGATCACGCCGCAGCGCGCGCTGATGGAGACGAGCTTTCCGATCCAGCAGCTCTCCGTGATGAGCGGCTATTCGAGCTTTCTGCAGCGCCTGCGCTCGGTTTTTTTATTTGTTTGGGTGCCGGCCTTCGTAGGGGCGGCGGCAATCGGGCTTTGCTATGCCACGAAAAGCCTGGGAACTGCCTTTAAAATGGAAGAGCCAAGGCCGCTTCTCCTTCCGCTCGCGACCATGCTGCTCTGCATGGGCGCGCCGCGCGCGTCCTCCATGCCCGGTTGGTACAGCTTCGTGATGGAGAATAAGCCAATCCTGCACGGCGCCCTCTTGCTGTTTTTGCTGCTGCCCTATGTCGTCTCCCGCTTAAAGGAAAGAAAAAAAGGTGGTGCCCAAGGTGCCTAGATGGCTGAAAAAGGCTGCTTCTTTTCTGCTGGCTGTGGCGCTTTGCCTGCCGCTTAGCGCCTGCTGGGACTCAATTGAGCTAAACTCGCAGATCTTCGTGATCAATATAGGGCTTGACAGCGGCGAAAACCTGGCTATGCGCATGACGCTGGAGCTCCCCCGCATTTCGCAGGCGGGAGACGGGGGCGGCGCGTCCAATAGCGTCGAGCCCTTGAATCCTGGCGACTCAACCCTGATCCTCAACGGCTATGTCCTGGTTCAGGCAGAAGGCAATTCCATCGTCGAATGCCTAAATGCGCTGCGCGCGGCCATTCCGCGCAGCGTGTCGCTGCTCAAGGTCATGGGCGTGTATATTTCCGAAAGCTTCGTCGACGAACAGGATCTGTTCGACGCGCTGACGGTGCTGATCCAGCCCCATCAAATTCGACCGATGGCCTATGTCTATGTTTGCAGGGGCCGGGCGGAGGATGTTCTGCGCCTGAGGGAGCCCTCCTTTGGAACGAGGCTTTCCAAGAGCATTGTTGCGCAAACCGAGGCCTTAAACGACTTTTCTGTGCTCGCCTACCAGCCTCTCATCCAGTTTTATGACCATCTGCTTGATAATGGAAGGGATTCCTACGCGCTCATGGTGGCGGTGAACAACACGCAGTATTTTTCCGCTCCAGGGGGGAGGGACGGCGATCAGCCGATGGATTACAGTCCGGGGAATCTGCCCTCGAACTCGCCCATTCCCCTGGATATTTTCGGGACGGCGATCTTTGAGAACGATCAAATCGTGCTGTTTTTGAACGGCTATGAAACCCAGCTCTTTAATCTGTGCTTGGGAAGCTTTATCGCCGCGGACTTGAACGCAAACGACACGATGCGCACCCTGCAAGTGCAGCTGCACCAACTGAAGCGCCCCAATTTGAGGGTGGATATCAGCGGAGACAGGCCCATCATCTACCTGGATGTGTACCTACGCGCGGGCAACTATGTTGGCAGGCTGGTCGATGAGCAGGAGGTCCTCTGCGCGCGCACCGAGGCCATGCTGGAATATGATATCACGAACCTGCTGCTGAGGATGCAGCAGACAGGGGCCGACCCGCTGAATATCGTGGGCCGCGTTCAGAAGCGCTTCTGGACGAACCAGCAGTTTGACCAATATGGCTGGACTGAAATGTATGGAAAGGCGGGCTTCGTAGTGAAGGTGCACCTGACGCCGACGCCCGAGGCGATGGTGCTGTTTTCGTAAAAAACGGTCAAGGAGGGAAGGGCATGTTCGTGCTCTGTGCGATGCTCATGGCGCTTTGCGGCCTGCCGTATACCATAGGGTATATGAAAAACGGCAAGGGAGGAAAGCTCACCAAGGCTTGCGCGCTCTTGGTGCAGATTTTGGGGATTTTATTCCCGCTTTTGTTCATCGGGATAACCTAGCCCTGCCAAGCCTTGCTTTGCGCATGCCCGCTTGCGCTCGGCTCGCGCCAAGGGAGCGGGCCAGAGGCCGCGTTTGATCGTCGTCATTCATCGATCGCAGCTTTAGGATAAAATCCCGCCCGCAGGCGGCGGTTTCGTAGAAGAATGCTGACCCAAAAGCGACCCACAAAGGGGAAAATAAGAAATGACCTGCCCCTGAGAGGGTGCGGGGGAGTTGCTCCCCTGCTTATATTCAAAGGCATTCCGTTTACGGAATGCCTTCCGCGGTTTAAAAGGCTGCCGCTCGCGCTTTGCGCGAGCGGCAGCCTTGATCTTTTTTAGGCGGCCCTGAGCCTTACTCTTTCGCTGCCGAATCGGGCGCGTTAAGCCGGAGCAAAACCCGCGCGTAGAGCTTCATCGCGCGCAGCAGCCCGTCGATTTCCACGGCTTCGTCGGGGGCATGGGCACCACCATGCCCGGCCGGCAGGAAGGGAGGCTGCGGCAGGTTTTGCCAGCCCATGCCAAAGCCCACGGCATTGGGCAAGCGGCGCGCGTAGGTGCCGCCGGCCATGCTATAGGGCTTTGAATCATCGCCCGTGAAGGCCTTGTATTCCTCCATGATTTCGAGCACGAAGGGCGTTGTGGCCGGAACGAAGGCCGGATGGCTATCCTTCAAAAGCTCCATGCGGAAGCGGTTTTGCGCGCAAGCCGTGTTGATGGAGGCGATGAGTTTTTCGCTGCTTGCCTTCACCGGGTAGCGGATATTGACGGTCAGCTCCGCGCAATGCTCGCCGTTCAAGCGCAAAACGGAGCCTACGGCCGTGAGCCTGCCGCTGATCTCGTCGCTGCAGTCGATATGCAGGGCAGTGCCGTACACGTCCTCGTTTATGCGGCTGATGAAGTAGAGAAGGTCGAGGTCGGAGGGCGGCAGAAGCTCCGCCTTCAAGATGGCCTCGCAAAGCAGGCCGATGGCATTTTGGCTGCCCTGGGGAAAGGCCGTGTGCCCGGTGATGCCGTGCGCGGTGAAGAGGACGGCGTCCTCTTCGATCTCGTAGCTGATTTCTTGGGGCAGCGCGTCGAGCTTTGGCAGCAGGGATTCATCGTAGGCGATGGCAATCTGGGCTGAATCGGGCACGACGTTGGTGGCAAGGCCGCCCTGCAGGCCCAAAACCGAGGGTGAAAAGGCATGCATGGCCGAGAGCTTGACCTCGATGATACCCTTTTCGGCATGGCAAAGGGGGAAGGCACAGTCTGGCACCAGGGAAATCCTCGGCATTTGGTAGCCGTTTGCGTTATAGAAGATCAGATCGGCCATGCCCGCTTCCTCGTTGGTGCCAAGATAGAGCGCCAGGTTCTTTCGGAAGGGAATTTCAAGCTCCTTGATGAGCCAGAGCAGGTAGAGCGCGGCGATCAGCGGGCCTTTATTGTCGGCCGCGCCGCGGCCGATCACATAGCCTTCGTGATAGATGGCGTCGTAGGGCTCGTAGATCCAGTGATCGGCCTCGGGCACCACGTCAAGATGCGCCCAGATCCCCAAATCGGCGCTCCCCTCAGAAAGGCTCAGCCGCCCGACGTAGCCCAGGTAATCCTCGGCATAAAGCCCCTTTTCCTGCCCCATTTCAAGCGCCAGGGTCAGGGCGTCGGCGCAGCCCTGGCCGAAGGGGTTTTCGGGATCGTTCGAGGATTCGGATACGCTCCTTACGTTGATTAGGCGAATTAAGTCGCCGATCAACTCCTCGCGGTGGGCGTCAATCCAGGCATCGATTCTTACAAGTAACGCATCGCTCAACTTCAGTGCACTCCCTTATCAAGATCGCGCAGACCAGAGGGCTTTTTTGGCAAAACGGCATTCTGCCGCCCGGCGTTTTGGCTGAAAGCCCATAACATGCTTGTATTCTATAATAATCGGTCGTGCTTTACTAGCTTTTTTGGTGCTAAGCGTCAAAATATTTACAAGATGGAAATATGTCGTGTGCATTCAAAGCGCGGGCCGAGCGCACAAAATGCTTTTTGTATAATCATTTTGGTCTTTTTTGGGTGAAAACAACAAAGGCGGGCGCGGAGGGCGCTCGCCTTGTTCTTTCAAGGCGCTATTCTCTTTTTCGGGGTCGCCGGGTCGTGAAAGTGGAAAGGAAAAGCCCGGTTAGCGCGGCGATCAGCAGCAATGCCCATAGCACAGGCACGCCGGCATCCCCGGTTTGCGGAATCCCGGGCGGTTTGGTCGCACCGGGCGTGGCCGGCTCGGAAGGGGGCGCCAAGGAAGTGCCCGGCGGCATGGAGGGGCTTGGGCTTGGCCCGGAGGGGAGGCCAGGGGAAGGAGCGGCCGTTGCTGGCGTGGGCGTGCAAGGTGCCGGGGTAGGTGAAGGGGAGGTCGACGGTTCGCATGGAGTGGGCGTCGGCGTTGGCGTGCAGGGTGAAGGGGTACGTGATGGCGCACACGGCGATGGAGTAGGCGTGCACGGTGTTGGGGTAGGTGAAGGGGAGGGCGACGGCTCGCATGGAGTGGGCGTCGGCGTGCAAGGTGAAGGAGAAAGCGTCGGCGCACACGGCGATGGAGTGGGTGCGCAAGGCGTCGGAGAAGGTGATGGCGCCGGCGCGCAAGGTGACGGAGTGGGTGTGCAAGGTGATGGGGTAGGCGAAGGGGAGGTCGAAGGCTCGCATGGAGTGGGCGTAGGCGTGCAGGGTGAAGGGGTAAGCGTAGGCATGCACGGCGATAGAGTGGGTGCGCAAGGCGTTGGGGTTGGTGAAGGGGAGGTCGCAGGTTCGCATGGAGTGGGCGTTGGCGTGCAGGGTGAAGGGGTAGGCGTAGGCGCGCACGGCGATGGAGTGGGCACGCACGGTGTTGGGGCAGGTGAAGGAGAGGCCGAAGGTTCGCATGGAGTGGGCGTTGGCGTGGAGGGTGAAGGAGTAGGCGTAGGCGCGCACGGCGACGGAGTGGGTGTGCACGGTGTTGGGGTAGGTGAAGGGGAGGTCGCAGGCTCGCATGGAGTGGGCGTAGGCGTTGGCGCGCATGGTGAAGGGGTAAGCGAAGGCGCGCACGACGACGGGGCGGGCACGCAAGGTGACAGAGTAGGCGTGCAAGGCGTTGGGGTAGGTGATGGCGTCGACGCGCAAGGTGACAGAGTAGGTGTGCACGGCATTAGGGTAGGCGAGGGGGAGGCCGCCGGCTTGCAAGGGATCGGCGTGGGCCGACAGGACGGAAAAATCGGCGTCAACTCATAGGGTGCTGGCACGGGTCTGGTCTCGCAGGGCCCTGCAGGCCTTGGAGCTGCCGCGCGGCCCGCGAAAAAGGCTGCCGATTGCGAATGGGAGCCGCTCGAGGCGAAGGCGCGCACGGGCAGCAGCAGAAGCGCCAGCATAAATAGCGCGGTGAACAAGCTCTTTCGCCTTTGCATATCGTTAACCCCTCCTAAAACACAATGAAAAACATAAGCAATATAAGCGAAATAAAGCTTATAAAAATCGGAGCTCTTCGTCAACGAAAAACTGCAGGTTTTAGTGTGATTAAAGGGAAGATGGGCCAATAAAAGGGGTAAAATTGCGCGAATATCGCCATTTTGGCAGCGATTTTTTCGCCAGCATTCTTCAGTTAATGATGAGAAAAAGATTATATAAAAGAATTGATTAACTGGGCTTTATTCCGCTTGCCATGGCAAAAATAAAAGAATATACTAAATTTAAGAGGGGAGGGATTTCGATGAAAAGCGAAAAATCGCGCCTGATCTTGGGCGCTGCCCTGCTGCTTGGCTGCCTGGCGCTCATCGGGCCCTTTGCAAGCTTCAACGCCCTGCGCTCGCTCGACCAAAAGCTCGTTTCCCTGCTGCTGGGCCTTGGTTTGGCTCTTGGGCTTTGGCGCCTTGGCCTGATGCGCCGGGTCGGCTCCTGGCCGGCGCTGCTGCTCAGCCTTTTGCTGGGCCTTGCAGTTCTTTTCTATGGTTACAGCGTGCAAGAAGGCGTTTTTGCGCCCTTGCCCACCAGCGATTCGCTCTATAACCCCACCAGCCTGCCCAGCGGCCAGCTGGCCGGGCTCGCGCTCGGGCTTGTGGCGCTGCGCCTCGTGCAGTCCCTGCTGCAGCGCGAGAAAAAGCCCTTCGATGTGCTCGAATTCAGCCTGATTTTGGGCGTTACGCTGCTTTGCTGCCTCGAACTCGTCATGCGCGACGCACTATCCCAAATTTGGCTGAAGCAGATCCGCCATGCGGGTGCGCGCATGGATGCGAGTGCGCAGAGCTACGTCAACTGGCCGGGCTTGCTGCTTAGCTACCTATATGGGGCGTTTTTGTTGCTGTTTTTCGGCCAAAACCGCCGGGGCGGCCTTCTTTGCGCGGGAATCGGCGGGGTGCTTTGCCTGCTCAACCTGCTGTTTAACCTGCTCTTCGCGGGGCTGATTCGGGGCTTTGAGGCCTTCCTTCCGCCGACCGCCAACTCGGTTTATATGGCGCTGCTCTTTGGCGGCCTTTACGCCGCGCGGCGCGAAAAGGCCACCGAAAACGCCTAAAACCAACGCGAAAATGGCCCAAAACGCATCAAAAAAGCAGCCCGGCACAAGACGTGCCGGGCTGCTTTGTTGTGCGCCCGGGAAGGCGCTATTTCTTGCCGCGTAGCTCTTCGAGACGGGCGAGGTTGTCGCGTACCATTTTAACCCTGGGATCGCTTTCATCGAAGGTGCGGAGGCAGATACCAAGGGCTTTACTGTAAGATTCTTTAGCCTTGCCG
>JAITTC010000110.1 GCA_031287285.1 Christensenellaceae bacterium | reverse complement strand
AAAAATGCGGCGCGATGATGGTCGTGAAGGATGGGCGCTTTGGCAAATTCCTGGCCTGCCCCAACTACCCCGCCTGCCGCAACACCCAGCCGATCATCGAAACCGTGCCCGCGCACTGCCCAAAGTGCGGCGGCCAGATCATCAAGCGCTCGACGCGCAAGGGCCGCGTCTTCTTCGGCTGCATTCGCTACCCGGACTGCGACTTTACCTCCTGGGATCAGCCGGTCGACGACCTTTGCCCCCTCTGCGGCAACCATATGGTGCAAAAATTCGACCGCAAGCGCGGCGTGGCCGTGCATATTTGCGTAAACGAGGCCTGCCGCCATCGCGTGGAGCAACCCGGCGACGACGAAGCCGCAGAAGCGCTGAGCTAGGCCCATGAAGAGGGCAATCGTGGTTGGCGCGGGGCTCGCGGGCAGCGAAGCCGCCTGGCAGCTGGCAAAGCGGGGTGTCGAGGTCGAGCTTCACGAGATGAAGCCCCAAAAATACTCCCCTGCGCACTCGATGGAGGGCTTTGCGGAGCTCGTCTGCTCCAACTCCCTGCGCTCAAACCGCCTCGAAAACGCGGTGGGCCTTTTAAAAGAAGAGATGCGCAGGCTCGGTTCCCTCATCTTAGAGGCAGCGGACCAAAGCGCCGTGCCGGCCGGCGGTTCCCTGGCCGTGGACCGGAGCCAATTCTCTGGCTACATCACCCAAAAGCTGAGCGCCCACCCCCTGGTGCGCGTCCGCCGTGAGGAGGTGAGCGAAATCCCCGAGGGCCATGTCGTCATCGCCTCGGGGCCGTTGACCGGCGAGCCCCTGGCGGGGGCCATCGAGCGGCTCACCGGGCAGGGCTCGCTCTCGTTCTACGATGCGGCGGCGCCCATCGTGCGCCACGATTCCATCGACCAAGAAAAGACCTTCCGCGCCTCGCGCTATGGCCGCGGCGAGGATGATTACATCAACTGCCCCATGAACAAAGAGGAATACGACCGCTTTTACGACGCGCTGATTTCAGCCGAAACGGCGGAAGTCCACGGCTTTGAGGGCAAGGAGGTCTTCGAGGGCTGCATGCCCGTGGAGGTCATGGCGGCGCGCGGCAGGCAGACCCTCTGCTTTGGCCCCTTAAAGCCCAAAGGCCTTGTGGACCCTGCCACCGGCCGGATGCCCTATGCGGTTCTTCAGCTTCGCCAAGACGACGCAGCCGGGAGCCTTTATAACCTGGTGGGCTTTCAAACAAGGCTCAAGTTTGGCGAGCAAAAGCGCGTTTTTTCGATGATCCCCGGCCTGGAGCGCGCCGTTTTTCTGCGCTACGGCGTCATGCACCGTAACACCTTCTTAAATTCGCCCGGGCTGCTCGATTCGCATTACCGCCTGCGCGAGGGGCTCTATTTCGCCGGGCAGATGACCGGTGTGGAGGGCTATGTCGAGTCCGCCGCCTCGGGCCTGCTCGCCGGGCTCTCGCTGGCTCGCGATTTAGAGGGCGCGCCCCGGCCATGTTTCGGCCCCGAAACGGCGATCGGCTCGATGGGCCTCTACGTTTCCGCCCCAAACCGCCATTTTCAGCCCATGAACGCAAACTTCGGCATCATGGCGCCGCTCGAGGGGCGGATTCGCGATAAGCGCCTGCGCTATTTGAAGATCGCGGAGCGCGCGCTGGCCCGCGTCGACGAAATCGCGAAGGAATTATAGCGCGCCTGCCGCAAACTTCAGCCGGCGGGCGCATAAAAAGGCAAGGGAAGTTTTCCCTTGCCTTTTTATGCGCTCTATTGTAGAATTTCGTTAGAAGAGCGATTTTAAAGGAGGAAAATGGCCTTGAGTACACCGCAAGACGCGCTGGACGCACTCAAAACCGCCAAAGAGCTGCTGCCGGAAACGCTGAAAAACGCCGACGAGGGGCTGTCGCTCCTTCCCCGCCTGCTGCGGATCCCATTTTCAAACCTTGAGATATGGCTGCGAGGCCAGGAATTGCGCCGCGACAGCATAATCGCGCTGCTTGAAGAAAAGGCAAAGGCCATTCCCGAAGAAAAGATCGCCCCCATCGAGGCCTACGTCGGGGTGCCCGCCCTGCAAGCCCTTTCGTATTCGATGGATGCAGACGAGCTGCGGGAGCTCTTCGCCAACCTGCTCGCCAGCGCCATGAATGCCGACAAAAAAGACGCTGTGCACCCAGCCTTTGTGGAGATCATCAAGCAGCTCTCGCCCCTGGATGCGGAGAACATGGCGTTGTTCAAGGCCGCCCGCCAATATCCGATAGCCAATTACGCCCTGTCGGTGGCCACAAAATTTGGGTCTGGTACTTCAACTGTAGAGCGAAACGTTTTCTTGGCGAATCCGAATACGGCGAATTTGCCGGCCGCAGCGGCATCCATCACCAATCTGCACAGGCTGGGCATGGTTGAAATTGATTTTCAACGCCACGTACTTACGCCAAGCGCCTACGATGACTTTCAATCCACGGAATCGTATAAAAACCAAACCCTACTCCTATCTCTAATACGAACCCTACAAAAACGCCTTCCCGATGGGGAGGAGGTTTCTTTTTCTATGCAGGAATTGAGCTCTTACGCAGCCGCGCTGCTGGCCGAGCCGACAAAGGCAGACCTTGGTCGTGGAGTACTGATTTCGCTAGGCATGGATAGGTTGAGCACCCTTGCCTCCATGCCAGACGATACATTGCGGAAACAGGTCAAAACCCTTAAAAGACCAGGCAACTCGATCCGTTTTAACGACACCATCGAAGTTGAAAAAGGAATAGTTGCTCTAACACCCCTGGGGGAGCAGTTCATCTCCGTGTGCCTATAAAAAAGGCCCGTTTTCGGCGAAAAATCGCCGAAAACGGGCCTTTTTTTGACGCGGGATTACAAGCTCTCGCCGGCCTTGCGGCCGGCGGCCATGGCCTTGGCAGCCGCATAGAGCGCCTGCCGCTTATAGTCGTTGTTCCAGCGGTTGAGCGAGATGTAGTCGAAGATCTGCGCGCCGGTGTGGCGGCAGAAGCGATCCATTTGCTCTAGGCAGCTCAGGGCGCCGTTGCCGCTGCCGCCGGGGGAAGCCACGAGCAGCACGGGCTTGCCCGAAAGCGCGCCGTTTTGGCCAAACTCGCAGCGGCGGAGCCTATCGATAAAGCACTTCAGCCCCTCCGCCATCTCGCCCCAATAGACCGGGGTGATGAGGCAGATCTGGTCAGCCTCGCGCACGGCCGCCTGCGCATCGTGGAAGCCGTCTGCCCCAAAGGCGCAGGCGTGGGTTTCGCGGCAGCTGCCCCAGCCGTTGCCGCAGACCTTGCAGCGAATCAGCGAGGAAACATCGAGTACCGAAACCTCGGCGCCAGCCTCTTTCGCCCCGCGGGCGATCTCTTCCGTGGCAGAAAAGCACAGCCCTTCCTTCTTCGGGTTGCCGGTAACGATCAAATAGCGCATCTTTGGCGGCCTCCTTTTGCCTTTTTTTATGGTGCTTTAGCGGATTTCCTCCATGCCGCCCATGTAGGGCCGCAGCGGGGCCGGAATGGCGACGGAGCCATCCTCGCGCAGGTTGTTTTCGAGGAAGGCGATCAGCATGCGGGGCGGCGCGACCACGGTGTTGTTGAGCGTGTGGGCGAAGTAGTTGCCGTTTTCGCCGCGCACGCGGATGCCGAGCCTGCGAGCCTGCGCGTCCCCCAGGTTTGAGCAGCTGCCCACCTCGAAGTACTTCTGCTGCCTGGGCGACCAGGCCTCCACGTCGATGCTCTTGACCTTCAGGTCGGCCAGGTCGCCAGAGCAGCACTCCAGCGTGCGCACGGGAATGTCGAGCGTGCGGAAGAACTCGACCGTGTAGGCGTAGAGCTTATGGAACCAGTCCATGCTCTCTTCCGGCTCGCAGACCACGATCATCTCCTGCTTTTCGAACTGGTGGATGCGGTACACGCCGCGCTCTTCGATGCCATGCGCGCCGACCTCCTTGCGAAAACAGGGTGAATAGCTCGTGAGCGTCTGCGGCAGCTCACCTTTTTCTAAAAAGGCGTCGATAAACTTGCCGATCATCGAGTGCTCCGAGGTCCCGATTAAATAGAGATCCTCTCCCTCGATCTTATACATCATGTTCTCCATCTCGCTAAAGCTCATCACGCCGGTGACGACCTCGCTGCGAATCATGAAGGGCGGAATGCAATAGGTAAAGCCCTTGTCGATCATGAAATCCCGCGCATACGAAAGGATGGCGGAGTGCAGCCTTGCGATGTTGCCCTTGAAGTAATAAAAGCCGTTGCCGGAGGTCTTTCTGGCGCTGTCAAGGTCGATGCCGTTGAGCCTTTCCATGATCTCGACGTGGTAGGGCACCTCAAAGGGGGGCAGCCTGGGCTCGCCGAAGCGCTCTACCTCGACGTTCTGCGAATCGTCCCTGCCAAGGGGCACCGTTTCGTCGATGATGTTAGGGATGACCAGCATCCTCTCGCGAATCCTGGCCGCATAGCCTTCTTCATCGGCGGCGAGCTGCTCCATTCTGGGGGCAATCGAAGCGACCTGCGCCTTGATCGCCTCTGCCTCTTCCCTTTGGCCCTTCGCCATCAGCGCGCCGATCTGCTTGCTCAACACATTGCGCTGGTTGCGCAGCGTGTCGGCCTCCGCCTTGGCGGCGCGCAGCGCGGCGTCCAGCTCGATGACCTCGTCTACCAGGGGCAGCTTCTGGTCTTGAAACTTCTTCTTGATGTTCTCTTTGACCGCTTCCGGGTTTGTGCGCAGAAGCCTGATATCCAGCATGGCGATTACTCCCTTTTTAAGCCCCCAAAATGAAGCCTTTGAGGGCGGATTGCTCTTACCTTGGAAGTATAGCATAAAAGCCCTGTGCTGAAAAGCCGCAGCCCTGCCCGTAAAAATGGCCCTTTTCGCGCCGCGCGCACCAATTTTGGCCCTTCCCCATAGGATAGAGAGTCAAAACTTAGAGGAAAGAGGGTTTGAACATGGGCGTGTTGATCGACGACAGCAATATCCGCGTGCAAAGGCCGGATTTCCCGGCGGACGAGGCCTTCCTCCTGCCCGGGCCGCAGGGCCCGCAAGGCCCGCGCGGGGAACGCGGCCCGCAGGGCCTCCCCGGCGCGCCGGGGGCGCAGGGCGAGCGCGGCTACCCCGGCCTGCCGGGGCCGCAGGGCGAACCGGGCCCGCAAGGGGAGATCGGCCCGCAGGGCTTGCAGGGGGAGACCGGGCCGCAAGGTCCGCAGGGTGAACCCGGGCCCAAGGGCGAGCGCGGAACCCCCGGGCCGAGAGGCTATGGCCTTGAGCCTGCCTACGGCCAGCTCCGCCTCCTTAGCGCGCTGACGCTCCAGGCGGGCGAAGACGGCTTGGCCCCGCTTCCCTTCCCCGAAAGCTCCCTTGCAAAAGGCCTTACATACGCAAGCAGCGGCCTCGTCGCCGAAAGCGCGGGCGTGTATGCGCTGCGTTTCGGCCTTTGGGGCGAGGGCCTCGGCCGCGCGGGCGCGGCGCCGCTGGTGAACGGCGTGCCCGTCGAGGGCGGTTTTTCCGCGCAAAGCGGCAGCCTGCTGCTTGAGCTCGACGCGGGCGCGCTCGTGCAGCTTGCGCTGACCTGCGCACCCGGCGAAAGCTTCACGCCCGCGGGCGCGCTGCTTGACCTCGTGAAGCTCGACGCGGCGGAAGCCAAAGCGCCTCCCCGCAAGGCCGCGCGCGGGCCAAAACCAAAAGCCTAAAACAATCCCACCAACAAAAAAACACGGCGTTTGCCGTGTTTTTTCTATCTTCCCAAGGGCTTTGCCAAGTGGCGCCCCATTTTATCATCGCCGCGGAACGCGGCTCCGTTCATTCCTCTTCGTCTAAAAACTCGACCTGCTCGAGATAGATTTCATAGAGGGCATTGAGAAGCGCCTCGTCTTCGACTCCCTCGTAGCTGTCGTCCCCCTCGGGGCCGGGCACGATCTTCAAGACCACCAGATCCTCGCTGCCCTCGGGCACAACCATGGCGTATTCCGCGCCCTGATGCTCGATGGTCAGAATGTGCTCAAAGCGCACCTCTTTTCCATCCTCATCGAGCAAGACCACCACGGAATCCGGATCCTGCGGCATGAAAACCCCTTCTTTCGCAATCTTTTTCTTTTTTATAGCCCACCCAGGTAACTTTCTAGAATCAAAACGGCGGCGATCTTATCGACGATCCCCTTGTGCTTCTTCTGGCGAAGCCCCGCCTCGTGCAGCATCCCGTGCGCCGCCCTGGAAGTCAGCCGCTCGTCGACATAGACGACGGGCAGCCCGCTTTTTTGAAGGAGCAGCTCCGCAAAGGCCTTCGTTTCCTCGGCCTGCGGCCCAAAAGAGCCGTTCATGTTCAGCGGCAGACCCACCACGAAGGCCTTCGCGCCGCGCGCCTTGGCCAAATCGCAAAGATGGGCGATGTCGATATCGATCCCCTTGCGCGCCCAGGTTTCGATGCCCTGCGCGGTGATGCCAAGCGCGTCCGTACCCGCCACGCCGATGCGCACCGAGCCTAGATCCAGCGCCAAGACCGACCGTTCCTTTTTCGCTTCGGTCTTAAACATCCTGATCCGTCACGTAGGACTTGACCAGCTCTTCGATGAGCTCGTCGCGCTCGAGCTGGCGGATCAGATAGCGCGCATTCCCAAAGGAGGTGATGTAGGTCGGGTCGCCCGAGATCAAATAGCCGACGATCTGGTTGACCGGGTCGTAGCCCTTCTGCTTTAGGGCGTCGTAGACCTTCATCAAGATGTCGTGCGCGTTCAGCGCCTCGATATTGCCGATTTTAAAGCGCTGGGTATCGTTAAACTGCTCGCTCATGGGGCCGACCTCCTTATGACCTGCTGGCTGCTTGCGACGGGGCCGATTTTAACTAAATCATAGTATACAACAAGCGCCGCGGAAATACAAACGGGGTTTTATCCTTGCTTGCCAGCCGCTGGCTCGCGGGCAAACTGCCTCACCCGCGCTTCCTGCACCGCGCGCAGCACGGCCCGAAGGGTCAGCGCCGCGGGAATCGAGAACAGCAGGCCCCCAAAGCCGAAAAACCAGCCCCCAAGAAGCAGCACGACGATCACCACGCCCGGATGAAGCTGCGCGGCTTCGCCCAAGACCCTCGGGCCGATCACGAGGTTTTCGATCTGCTGCGCCAAGAGCACCACGCAAAGCGCCAAAAGCGCTGTCATAAAACCGCTTGGCAGCGCGAAGGTGAGGATGGGAACACAGGCCAAAAACGGGCCGAAATAAGGGATCATGTTGCACAAAACCATGAGCAGGCCCATCACCAGCCAAGAGGGCATCCCAATCAGCAAAAGGCCAAGCGCCGTAATCGCCCCGCTGATCAGCGAAACCAGGATCTGCCCGCGCACATACGCGCTGATCTCGGTCTTAACCCGCAGGCCGACCTCCATCGCCCGGTAGCGAAGCCTTGACGGCAAAAGGCGCTGCAGCCAGCTGAAAAGGCGCTCTTTATCGCGCAGCATATAATAGCCGACCACCGGCGCGAGCAGCATATAGCTGCCGTCTGCCAGGGCGTTGCCCCACTGCAGCGCCCTTTCTGCCATCGCTTTGGCGCTGCTCGCCAGCATGGCGCCGAGCTGCGCTTCGATTTGGGCCACCATATCCTCGCTGATGCCCATGGCAATCGCTTGCGCCTTAAGCCCCTCGGCAATGGAGGCTGCGGCCGAAAGCAGGGCGGGCAGGCTCTCGTTAATGCCCCTCAGCTGCCGAATCAGCGCGGGTACGCCGAGGAGCAGCAGCGAAACCAGCGCCAAAAGCACGAGCAAAAAGGCCAGCAGCGCGGAGATGCCGGGCTTTAGGGGGATTCTGCGCGCGAGCGGCTCGACCAAATAGGCGAGCGTGGAAGAAACGAGCAAAAACAGCAAAAGGCGTGAAACTGCCCCGCGAAACGCAAAAATAAGCGCCGCCGCGCCCAAGATCCAAAGCGCCGTCTTCCATGATCGCAAGCTTCCCATCTCCTCCTCGCGGGCTGCGCTCCGCTTAACCCCGCTCCCGCGGCTGCGCCGCTCCGCGCGTTTTCGCAACGCTTCGCCGCTCGTCGTCTGCCGCAAAAGACCTCGCTCCCTTCGCCTGCTCGCTTGTAAACGCGCTC